>NZ_JBQHRN010000003.1:0-140406 GCF_052066735.1 Clostridium sp. HCP1S3_C6 | reverse complement strand
TAGCATAAGCTAGTAAGACCCCTTGAAGACTACAAGGTTGATAGGTCAGAGGTGTAAGTGTGGTAACATATTAAGCTGACTGATACTAATAGGTCGAGGGCTTGACCAAATAAACAAAGAAGGCAAGTATATGTGCAATTTTGAAAGAACAATCTTTCAACAATGCAAAGCATTGATAAATCTGGTGATTATGGCGTAGAGGAAACACTCCTTTCCATTCCGAACAGGACAGTTAAGCTCTATAGCGCCGATAGTACTGCATGGGGGACTGTGTGGGAGGGTAGGACGTTGCCAGGTAATATGGCTCGATAGCTCAGTCGGTAGAGCAGAGGACTGAAAATCCTCGTGTCACTGGTTCGATTCCAGTTCGAGCCACCAAGAAATTGTTTCTAGTGTTTTAGAAACAATTTTTTTTTATCTAAATGTATATATTTATATTGTTATATTATAAATATCTTGATAGAATTATAAAGAATAAATAAAAAGGAGTATGATTATGGAAAATAAGGTTTTAGCTAAAATAGACGAATTTGAAATTACAGAAAAGGATTTAAACGATATAATAAATAGATATCCAGAAGATAAGAGAGGATATTTTTCTACTGAAGAAGGAAAAAAAGCATTATTAGAACAAACAATAGGTTTTGAATTAATGAATAAATTGGGAGAAGAAATTGAATTAAACAAAACAGAAGAGTTTAAAACTGAGATGGAAAATTATGCGAAGGATTTATTAATTCGTATGACTATGAATAAAGTTTTATCAGAAGTTACAATTACAGAGAATGATGCAGAAAAATATTACAATGACAATAAAGATATGTTTAAAGAACAACCAACAGTTTCTGCAAAACATATTTTAGTTGATTCAGAAGAAAAAGCAAAAGAAATAAAAGAAGAAATTGATACTAATAAAATATCATTTGAAGAAGCAGCAAAAAAATATTCTTCTTGTCCATCAAAGGATCAAGGCGGAAACTTAGGAGTATTTGGAAAAGGTATGATGGTTCCAGAATTTGAAGAAGCAGCATTTAACTCTGAACTTAATGTAGTTAGTGAACCTGTAAAAACACAATTTGGATATCATTTAATAGTTGTAGATGCAAAAAATGATTCTAAGGTAAAAGAATATGATGAAGTTAAGGATGCAATTTTAAAACAATTAAATCAACAAGCACAAATAAAAAAATATAATGAAGTATTGAAAGAACTTGAAAGTAAACATAAAGTTGAAAGAATGTAACAATATAACTAATTAAAAAAGACCATTGCAAAAACAATGGTCTTTTTTTATACTATTTTTGGAATAATTTCAGTGAAATCTTTTATATAAAAATCTGACAATTTAGTAATTTTATCTTTATTATAATCTGAATATTTATCATATATAGCACAAACAGTCATTCCTGCAGATTTTGCACCTATAATAGCCTCATATATGTCTTCGAATACTAAGCAATTTTTTGGATCTAAAGATAATTTTTTTGCTGTTAATAAATAAATATCAGGCTTGTTTTTCCCATTATTTACTTCACTAGTTGTGGAAATTACATCAAAATAATCTATGATTTTTGTGTGTGTTAATGATGCTTTTAGAAGAATTTCAGAATTACTTGTTGCAAGGGCTATTTTTATATTCCTAGATTTTAGAAATTTCAATAATTTTAATACTCCTTGCTTTAGTGCAACTTTATTTGAATAATAAAATAGAGCGCGATTATTCCATTCTTCACAAATTTCATCAATAGAATCAGGAATATTAAAAGTATTTTTGAAATATATTGCAGTATCTTTAAAGCTTAAATGGTTTATTTTATCTTTAAGGTCCTTTGGCATAGGTATATTTAATTTATTGAAATAATCAATATCTATCTGCTCCCATATCCACATGGAATCTATTAAAGTACCATCTAAATCGAAAATTACACCTTTAATTTTATTTATCATAAACATCTCCTTATTATCATATAATTTAAGTATTAAGCAAATACTATAGTAAATAGGAATACTTTTAGGATGTGATAAGAAATGAAAATATTATTTTGTTTTTTTTATATAATTAGTATTGTAATTTGCATAGCACTTTGCAAAGCAGCTGGAAAAGAAAATAACATACACAAAAAAGATAGGTTATAAAACCTATCTTTTTGTAAAAATGGTCGGGGTGACAGGTCTCGAACCTGCGACCTCATGGTCCCAAACCATGCGCGCTACCATCTGCGCCACACCCCGCAACATTTACATTATATATTTTTTGAATTATTATGTCAAACAAAATTTAAACCAAAATATCAAATGTAAAAAAAAACTATAAAATCAATAATGTACAAAATTTTAACATTGTAAACTAAAAAACATAAAATACAATTAAAAATTAAGAATATAAACGTAGAATATTAAAGAAAAATAGAGCATAATGGATTTATATGAAGATAAAAACTTGTTAATACTTATTGAAAACCAATACATACATTAATAAAACTTTGATTAATTATTAATATAATGTTATAATTTATATTGTATTTGATACATAAGGAATAAATGATTAAAATTAAAGGTACGAGAACTAGAGAAAAAATAACAAATTGAAAGGAGGGATGGTCAGTATAGACCATTTTTAATGAAAAAAAGATTAATTGCAGCATTAGCGGGTACGTTATTTGTTACAACGTCATTATTACCTGCAATAAGTGCTAAGGCGGAGCCAACTAGCGTTGAACAAGCAAGAACACAATATGAGGAATTAAAGAAAAAAGTTGAAGATATAAATGAAAAAGTTCAAAATTTGGACAATGATATAAGTAACTTAGTTAGTCAAATGGAAGATAATAAATCTAAGATTAATGACTTAAATGATCAAATAAGTGATACAAATAATGAAATAGACCTAGTTAAAGAAGAAATTTCTGATAAAGAAGGTGTATTAGGTCAAAGACTAAGAGAAGTTTATAAATCTGGTGGACAAACTAGTTATTTATCTATTATTTTTTCTGCAGATAGTGTTAGTGATTTAATTAGCAGAATAAATTCAGCTTCAAAAATAGTTAGCTTAGATCAAAAGGTAGTTAAAGAGGTAGTTAGTACTAAGGAAGAGTTAGACAATAAGGTTGATGAATTACAATCAAAGCAAGATGAAATCGTTGCTTTAAATGAAGATATAAATAACAAAACAGCAGAGAAATCATCTAAGAAGAAAGAACAAGAAGATTTGCTTACACAGGCTAAAGAAGAGCAAAATCAATTTGATAAATTATATTTATCAGAAGAAGAAAGAAAGATAGTTTCAGGTCCTATTGCAGTATGTAATAATCAAAATAGTACAGCAACAGAACTTGCTAATGCTATATCACAATTAAGATCTTTAAGAGATAATCAAATAAAGAGTCCTACAGTAGTTAATGAAATTAATACAGCAATAGAAGCTGGTAAGACTTTAAAAGCTACTAAAGATGCAGAAGAAGCAGCAAGACAAGCTGCTGCAAATGAGAGACAACAATCTTCATCAAATAGTGCTGCAGTTAGCAGTGCTAATAGAGGAGATACTAGTAGTGTAGGTGTTACAGGATCAGGCAGTGTACAAGCATTACTTAATGAAGCTTATAAACATTTAGGAAAACAATATGTATACGGAGCTTCTGGACCAAATACATTTGATTGCTCTGGATTTACATCATACGTTTACAGAGTAGCAGCTGGAATAGAAATTGGAAGAACTACCTATGATCAACTTAATTCAGGAAGAACAGTATCTCAAAGTGAATTACAACCAGGTGATTTAGTATTCCCACATACTGGACATGTTGGAATATATGTTGGTGGAGGTATGATGATTCATGCACCACAAACTGGTGATGTTGTAAAAGTTGCACCAGTATATAGATTTTATACTGCAAGAAGAATATTTAATTAAGAATATTAAGAACATACTAAAAAGAGCTATCAATATGTTGGTAGTTCTTTTTTTATATGATAGTTTGTTATTATAATAGTATTAAGGTATAATATTATTTGATTTTATTATAAAAGTAGATTGGAGATTTTTATGAATTTAGTATATGATGATGAATCTATAGATGATTTACAACTTAATAATTTAAAAATTATACAAAAAAGAGATGGATTTAAGTTTGGAATAGATGCTGTTTTATTATCATATTTTGCAAATGTAAAAAGAAAATTTGAAGTAATTGACTTATGTACTGGAACTGGTATTATACCATTTTTACTTATGGGAAAATATAATCCTAAAAAAATTATTGGGTTAGAAATACAAGAAGAAATGGTTGAAATGGCTAATAGAAGTTCAAAATATAATGGCTTAGAAGATAAAATTAGCTTTATTAATATGGATTTAAGAGATATTGATAAAATTAAAGAACTTGGTAGATTTGATGTGTTAACTGTAAATCCGCCATACAAGTTAAGTAATTCTGGAATTGTAAACCCAGAAGACAATTTAGCTATTGCACGTCATGAAATAAAGTGCAAATTAGAAAATGTTATATCTGCAGCTAGAATTTTGTTAAAAGATAATGGAAGGATGTTTATGGTTCACAGGCCAGATAGATTAGTTGATATTCTTACATTAATGAGACAGTATAAAATAGAACCTAAAAGAATACAAATGGTTCAGCCTAGTATAGAAAAAGCCCCCAATATTGTTTTGATTGAGGGACAGCGTGATGGTGGAACATTTTTAAAATGGGAAAAGCCTATTTATGTTTATGATGAATATGGAAATTATAGTGATGAAATAAATACAATATACGGTAGGAAGTGATAAGGATGGCTAATGGCAAATTATATTTAGTTCCAACACCCATAGGAAATCTTAAGGATATTACCCTTAGAGCCCTTGAAGTTTTGAGAGAATGTGATATTATTGCAGCAGAAGATACAAGACAAACATTAAAATTATTAAATCATTTTGAGATAAGGAAGCCACTGGTAAGTTATCATAAATATAATGAACAAGGGAAAAGCTGTGATATTATTGCAAAAATTAAAGAGGGCAGTCGTGTAGCACTTGTAACTGATGCTGGTACGCCTGGAATTTCAGATCCGGGGGCTGTAATTGTGAAAAAGTGCATTGAAGAAAATATTTCATTTGAAGTATTGCCAGGAGCAACTGCAATTACTACAGCTTTGGTTTATTCAGGATTAGATACTACAAGATTTCTTTTTAGAGGGTTTATTTCTAGAGATTCAAAAGAGAGAAATCAATTAATTGAGGATATAAAAAATGTGCAAGATAGTATAATAATATATGAATCTCCCTATAGGCTTATTAGTACACTTTCTCTACTTTATGAGAATTTAGGTAATAGAAAAATAGCTGTATGTAGAGAATTAACAAAACTACATGAACAAATAGTTAGAGGTGATATTTTACATGTTATTAATTACTTCAAGGAAAATGGGGTTAAGGGAGAAATTGTGATTGTAATTTCTGGGAAAACCCAAGAAGAAATTAGACAGGAAAAAGAAAATATGTGGAATTATTTATCTATAGAAGATCATTTAAGAAAAGTTATTTCTGAAGGAAATAGTAAAAAAGATGCAATTAAAATAGTATGTAAAGAAAGAGGACTTAGTAAAAAAGATGTATATAAACATTCATTAGAATTATAATTTAGATAAAAAGAGCTACAATTTATTAATTGTAGCTCCTAATTTTAATACATTAAAAATTTGGGGGATTTTTATATGTATTATTCGCTTGCTTTCATTTCAGCTAAGCAATTTTTACAGATGTTCTTTCCTTTGTAGTTAATAATATCCCTTGCGTCACCGCAGAAAATACATGCTGGTTCATATTTCTTTAATATGATTTGTTCACCATCTACATAGATTTCTAAAGCATCTTTTTCTGCTATGTCTAAAGTTCTTCTTAGTTCGATAGGAATTACTATTCTTCCTAGTTCGTCTACTCTTCTTACTACACCTGTTGATTTCATAATTGTTCCTCCTTGTTTTACATCTTTCGACATGTTACATTGCTATGCTACCAAAATTGTAATATAAAGTCAACATAAAAATGCAAAAAATTAAAAAAAGTATAAGTTTTTTTAAAAAATTAGCTTATATATAAAATATACTACCATATATTACTAATGTCAATAGTTTATAATTATTTTTTTGTTAAAAAATAATGTACAAAGTTCTATATATATGTACATATGGATATTTATTAATTATAAATTTACAATGTACAAAAAATATACAAAAAGCAACAAAAGATTTTAATATTTACCTTAATAGTTAAAGAGTGTCGAATGGTATTAAATTCATGCTAAGATTATCAATGTAACTTGTAATAAGTTTTTTCGTACTATATAATATAATAAAAGAATAAAAAATGAAGGTGATAAAATATGGAGGAACATTTTGATATCAATTACATAAAGAAATTAGTAAGAGATATGTCAGAAAATAATATGGTCTTATATGAAGATTTGCCACAGTACGATTTGTTTTTATCACAAGTCATTGACTTTTTGAATGATAAATTCACCGAGGATAAATATACTAATAATATAGTTCAAAATTATATAAAAAGTTCAGTTATATCTAAGCCTGAGGATGGAAAAAAAAGAGGATATACTAAACTACATTTAGTTCAGCTTGTGCTTTTAAGTTATATGAGACCTATACTTACAACAGATGAAATTAAAAAAGTATTTAGCTTAGCATTTAATGAAATAAATGACAGAGAAGATGATATTATTTCTTGGGAAACTGCATATAAATTGTTTGCTGATATTCAAAAGCAAAGTTATGATTCATTTTTAGGTAATCCTATTGGAGATGAAGAAAAATTAAATGAGATGATTAAGGGATTAAATCTTGATGAAAAAGATCAAGATAGAATAAGAGTGTTTATATTAGTTATTTCATTAGTAGCTCAAGCAAGTGTTATTAAAAAATTAGTAAAGAAGATAGCAAGAGAATACGAAGCTAAATAATATACATATAAAAATACTATTATAAAACATAATAGTATTTGTGCTATCTTATAAAATAATACAGTATAATATTATATTGTAAAACATTTATAAGGATAATGGTGAAAAAATGAAGAAAAAAAATACAAATTTAACCAAGATGGATATGTTAGTTCATTTATTAGTTAAAGTTAATAACGATGATATTTTTGCATTGGCATCACAATTAGCCTACTATTTAGCATTGTCATTTTTCCCATTTATTATTTTTCTTACTAACTTAATAAGTTTTACAAATATAGATTCTAATGCGGCTATTAATGGACTTCAGAGTATTTTACCACAAAGTGTGTGGGAATTAACTAGTAGTATCGTAAAAGAAGTGTTGGATTCTCAAAGTCAAGGATTGTTATGGTTTTCAATTATTCTTGCAATATGGACTTCATCGTCTGGATTTAGAGCCGTAATAAAGGTTATAAATAAAGCATATGATGTAGATGTAAAAGAACAAAAGTCATTTATCACAATCACTATAAGTGCATACATATGGACTCTAGTTTTAGGATTGACAATATTAGGAGCACTTTTGCTATTAGTATTTGGTGATATAATAGGCAAGTACCTAATTTCTGTATTACCTTTTAAACATATAGTATTGATTATTTGGGATGTATTACGTAATGGATTAAGTATTGTTATATTGATTTTTGTATTTGCAAGTATGTACAAATATACAGTATCACTTAAACTTAGGTGGAGAGATGTATTACCTGGTGCTATTGTAAGTTCCATAGGTTGGGTTGCAGTTTCATACATGTTTGCATTTTATATAAATAATTTCGCTAATTATTCTAGATTTTATGGTAGTTTGGCGACTGTTTTTGTACTTATGATATGGCTTTTTTTAACTGCCATTATTTTTCTGTTTGGAGTAGAGATTAATTCTGTAATTATGAAAAATTCTACTAAAAATTAATTTGTAGCTTGAATAAATATGAGCTAGTTGGTAATACTCATTAATGGATATTTAATGAGAGGTGAAAAATTATGAATAAAATAATTTTACTTGGTAGAATAACAAGGGATCCAGAATTAAAAAAGACAGAAAGTACAGGTACTAGTTATGTGAAATTTGATATAGCTGTGGATAGAAGGTATAAATCAAGTGAATCTAATTCTGATGTAGATTTTATCCCTATAGTTGCATGGTCTAAACAAGCTGAGGTTATATGTAAGTATTTAAAAAAGGGTGATTGTATAACATTAAGTGGTAGATTGAGTGTTAATAATTACTTAGACAAAGAGGGTAATAAAAAGTATAGTACTAATGTAGTTTTAGAAGAATTCAGATTTATAAGTACATCAAGTAAAAACTCTACTGCATCATAAATTTTATGTTGAAAAGACAAATTAATTTAAATAGTTAATTTGTCTTTTTTTATCAATAAATCAAAGATTCAAATAACTGAATTTTTTAAAATAACATTTCTATTAGGAAGAAAACGTACACAAAAAATATAAGAAAAAAAACTTTTATCAATATATAGATATTATTCTACAAAACAAACTAATATTTATAGAAAAAATGTTCAAAAAAGTATTTTATACTGCAAATATCGTTTCCTTTTTTTTTAGTTAATTAATTACTATAGTTTATTTTGTCACTATTTAAAAGAAAAAAAATGAAATTATGAACATAATGTGACATTTTTTAAAACAAAACAATGTTAAAATTTACACGTTGTTAATAAATGATTAACAACTGGGAGGAGAAGGTATAAAAATGTTATTAGAGAGTTTAGAATTTAAAAAAGAAATTAATGGAATGGATACTAGGTATATGTACAAAATTATTGAAACGGATTATAGGGGGAATTCAGCATATGGAATATCTGTTTCAAGAGAATATATAAAAGACAATAAGGTTATAGATGTATATGAAGATAGCATAAAGTATATATCACCTATAAAAGATAAAGTAAAGGTATTATTAGAAACTTTATATAAGGGACAAGTTTCACCAATACATCTTGTTGATATTGCTGGTGAATATGTAGATAATTGTGTTAATGATTTTTGCAAATTAGATAAAATAGCAGGATAAACTATTTATTATGGTAATATATAAGTATATAAAAATTATATATTGCAGGTGATAAATATGATAAGTGGTATTGGTACAGATATCGTACAAATAGTAAGAATAAAGAAAGCAATTATTAATACACAGTCTTTTAAAGAAAAAGCATTTACAAAAAATGAAATAGAGTATTTTGATTTGAAAAAAGATAATTATGAAACCATAGCAGGAACTTTTGCAGCAAAGGAAGCAATTTCAAAAGCTTTAGGTACAGGATTTAGGGGATTTGGTTTAAGAGATATAGAAATTAGTCATAATAAATTAGGAAAACCAATAGCTTGTTTGAGTGATAAGATTTTAGAAAAATTTGATTTGAAAAATTATGCTATTCATATAAGCATATCTCATACAAGTGATGAAGCTATAGCTTTTGCAATTTTGGAAGGGGGTAAATAAAATGGAAGTTGTATCTGTTGCTACTGCTAAAATCATTGATAAATGCGCTATTAATGAGTTTCAAATACCTAGTATTGTGCTAATGGAAGCTGCTGCTCATGAAATATTTACAAACATAAAACATATGAGAGGTAATTTTCACATTTTTTGTGGTGAAGGAAATAATGGTGGTGATGGTTTAGCTGTAGCAAGAAAACTTTTAGCTGATAATAAAAATGTAAAAATATATATTGTAGGTAGTGGGTTAAAAAGAACAGAAGAGTTTACTGCAAATTTTAACATCATACAAAAATTAACTAATGATATTATTTTTATTAAAGAACAAAAAGATATAAAAAGTGAAATTTTCGAATTAATTAAAGATGATGATATAATATTAGACTGTATTTTTGGGGCAGGATTAAATCGAACCATTAATGATTTTAGATATGAGGTTATAGATAAGATAAATAATTGTAACGGAAAAATAATTTCTGTTGATATTCCTTCAGGACTAAACGGTGATACAGGACAACCTGAAGGAATTAGCATCAAGGCATATATGACTTTAACTATAGAAAATTATAAAAAGGGTTTTTTAAAAAAAGATGCAGATAGATATCTAGGTATTATAAGGGTTGTAGGTATTGGAATACCAAATATAGTGAAAAAATTACATAATGATGGTATCTATGTGTTAGATAAAAAAGAATATAGAAATAAATTGCCTGTTAGGAGTGCATATGGCCATAAAGGAAATTATGGAAGGGTTCTTGTGCTAGCAGGAAGTTTAGGGTTGACAGGTGCAGCATATTTGTCAAGTATGTCAGCAGTGGCAACAGGATCTGGACTTGTTACACTATTAGTTCCAGATACTATTCAAGAAATTCTATCTAATAAATTGGTAGAGGTAATGACTGTAAACTATAAGGAAGAAAATAAAATAAAAAAACTTATAAAAAACGCTGATGTTATAGCTTGTGGACCAGGATTATCCCAAAGTCAAGAAAGCATAAATATGCTTGAAAGATGCATAGTAGATAGCAAATGTAGCATTGTTTTAGATGCTGATGCAATAAATATATTAAGTAATAAAAATTATTTGTTCAAGTATTTAGAAAATAGATGTATAATTACTCCACACTTTGGCGAATTTTCGAGACTTGCTCATATAGATATTAGTGATATTGAGAAAAATTCTATTGAATATTGTTCTAAGTATTCTAAGAAAAAATCAATAATTACAGTTTTGAAGGGGCATAATACTGTCATATCAGATGGAACTAGTGCTGTTATTAATAGAACTGGAAACAGTAAAATGGCATCTGGAGGCATGGGAGATACATTAACAGGTATAATTGCATCTCTTGTTGGACAAAGTATAAATTTATATGATAGTGCAATTTTAGGATGTTATATTCATGGACTTGCAGGAGAAATAAGTGGCAAAAATAAGTATTCTGTAAAAGCCACAGATTTAATAGAATATATTCCTAAGGTTATGAAAGACATAATTTCCGATTGAGTTATATAATTTAGAATAAAATTATCTTTAAAGTAATAGTAGTATTAGTAAAATAAATACTACTATAGCTTTGGAGGTAATATGAAGAAAGTTAGAAAAGTGATAATAATTTTAATTAGTATACCCGTGGTGTCAATTGTTTTAATACTAATATTAAGATATAAGCTTTTCCCTAGTAATGAAGAGATAATAAGAAGTATTAAGAATACTAATGGTTATGTAACTGATGTTGAATATACAATAATTAATGCTAAGAATAATTATACAGAGGAAGCTACGATAAATTATACTAAGGGGATAAATACGAGAATACAATTTAAAAACAATATAGAAAAAAATTATAATGATGATGGTACAATAACTATTAATTATAATAACTATCAATATAATACTAATTATA
The DNA here is from genome assembly GCF_052066735.1 of Clostridium sp. HCP1S3_C6. Classification (NCBI taxonomy): domain Bacteria; kingdom Bacillati; phylum Bacillota; class Clostridia; order Eubacteriales; family Clostridiaceae; genus Clostridium; species Clostridium sp. HCP1S3_C6. Next base: position 129,022 of record NZ_JBQHRN010000003.1, on the reverse strand, counting down.
ATAATGATATTGTATATTCATTAGCAATTGTTAATAAAGTTATGAACTCTAGTGACGAAGATTCTGTAGCTGATTTAAAAAGCATAACAGAAGAAAGAGACGAATGGGGAGAAAAAGAATATTTAGTTTTGAAGTATTGTGTAAATAATACTAACAGGAATGTAAATAATATTTGCTTATATATTAATAAAAAAGATAAAATTCCTGTTGTAATGAAAGTATATGATTATGAGAATAGAGAGAGAGCTATTATTGTTTATAAAAGTTTTAAATATATAAAATAGTTATATAATATAACATTAATAAAAGATAAAATAAAGCCGAAATTAATTATTTATACACTTTTAATGCAAGATACATAGCATAAAAGAAAATATAACAAGTATTTTTTTACAAATGTTCACAAAAATAAATAATTTGTAAAATATTATTTTTTGCCTTTGACATGGTGACACTACTTGAAATATAATTTAATAAAGATTAGCTTTAATTAAAACTCTTTTTACTTTGGAGGAGATAGTTATGTCATCATTAAATAATAATATATCAAAAAATAATTCATTGAATGAAAAAAATTGTAAATTAAATTGCGATAATTTAATAGAATATAACGAGGGGAAAAATAATAGGGATTTTTATGAAAAAAATTTCTTCGAAAAAATGAAAAAAGGTTATATAGAAATGGCTGAAATAAATTTGCAACTTGCAAGAGAAAGTGAAATTCTTGATATTAGTAATTATGAAACATGGCTTAGCGGAGAGTGATTTGTCAAATGACGACTATGGTGGTAAAAAGAGGCGATATCTTTTATGCGGATTTAAGTCCGGTTATTGGTTCAGAACAAGGGGGAATTAGGCCGGTTATTATAATGCAAAATGATATTGGAAATAAATATAGCCCAACAGTAATTGTTGCGGCAATAACATCTCAGATAAATAAAGCAAAATTACCAACTCATGTAGAAATATCTTCTGAAGAATATGGATTGAATAGAGATTCTGTTGTTTTGTTAGAGCAAATAAGGACATTAGATAAAAGAAGACTTAAAGAAAGAATTGGACATATGACAGAAAGTGATATGAAAAAAGTAAATAAAGCTTTATTGATTAGTTTGAGCTTAGTATAGAGTATTGAAGCCTACAATGTTAAAAAATATTGTAGGCTTATTTTTATAAATAGCGTATTCTTATGCAATAAAAGTATATCACATTTACAAAAAGTATATACTTCTAAAAATGTTTACATTAAAAAGTAGACATAAATACCAATAGTTATATAGTACAAAGAATAAAAAGTATGATAAAATGGAATTACAAGTTTAAGAAGACTATAATTAAATCTATATGTTATATTATCTAGGAGGAAAGATATGAAAAAAAGTAAGGAAGAGTTAATGAAAATTTCTAGCCAAATAAGAAAAGACATTGTAGAAATGTTAACTGAATCAGCGTCAGGACATCCAGGTGGTTCTTTATCAGCTGCTGATATAGTAACAACATTATTTTTTAATGAATTAAATATTGATCCAAAAGATCCTAAGAATCCAGATAGAGATAGATTCGTTTTATCAAAAGGTCATGCTGCACCAGTATTATATAGTGCTCTTGCAAGAAGAGGATTTTTTGATCCTAAAGAATTAATGACATTAAGAAAAATACATTCAAAATTACAAGGACATCCTAACATGAATGATGTTCCTGGAATTGATATGTCAACAGGATCATTAGGACAGGGTATATCAGCTGCAGTAGGAATGGCGTTAGCAGGAAAAACGGATAAAAAGAATTATAGAGTATATGCAATATTAGGTGATGGTGAATTAGAAGAAGGTCAAGTATGGGAAGCTGCTATGGCTGGAGCTCATTATAAATTAGATAATTTGACAATTTTTATAGATTTTAATGGATTACAAATAGATGGTGATATTACAAAGGTAATGAATCCAACTCCAATAGACAAAAAATTTGAAGCATTTGGATGGAATGTGTTAGTTATTGATGGACATAATTATGATGAAATATTAGATGCTATTGAAAAGGCTAAAAACTTCAAAGGTAAACCAACTGCAGTTGTATGTAAAACTGTAAAGGGAAAAGGTGTTTCATTTATGGAAAATGAAGCTTCATGGCATGGAACAGCACCAAGTAAAGAACAACGTGATATAGCAATTAAAGAATTAGGAGGCAATGAATAATGGGAAATAAGATGGCGACTAGAGAAGCTTATGGAAAGGCTTTAGTAGAACTTGCAAAAAATAATAAAGATGTTGTAGTTTTAGATGCAGACTTATCTAAATCAACTAAGACAGCTGAATTTCAAAAAGTTGCACCAGAAAGATTCTTTGATATGGGAATTGCAGAAGCTAACATGATGGGTGTGGCTGCTGGTATGTCTACTTGTGGTAAAATACCATTTGTAAGTTCATTTGCAATGTTTGCAGCTGGAAGAGCATTTGAACAAATAAGAAATTCAATATGTTATCCAAAATTAAATGTTAAAATTTGTGCTACTCATGCAGGATTAACAGTTGGTGAAGATGGAGCTACTCACCAATCTGTAGAAGATTTATCATTAATGAGAAGCATACCTAACATGACAGTAATTAATCCTTCAGATGATGTGGAAACTATAGCTGCTATAAATGCTGTAGCAAATATGCAAGGGCCTTGCTATGTAAGACTTGGAAGAATGGCTGTAGATACAGTAAATGTAAATGCAGATTATAAATTTGAAATTGGAAAGGGAATACAATTATCAGATGGTGATGATGTAACTATAATTGCAACAGGAATAATGGTTCAAGCAGCTCTTGAAGCTAAAGATATTCTAAAAAAAGAAGGTATAAATGCTAGAGTTATTAATATTCATACATTAAAACCAATTGATAAAGAAATCATTCTAAAGGCTGCTAAAGAAACAGGAGTAATTGTAACAGCAGAAGAGCACAGTATAATAGGTGGTCTTGGTAGCACAGTTTCAGAAGTTGTTTGTGAAGAAATGCCAGTAGCAGTGTTAAAAGTAGGAATAAATGACGTATTTGGTGAAAGTGGTAAACCTGCTGACTTATTAAAAGCTTATGGTTTAACTGCTAATGATATTGTAAGCAAGGTAAAGGATGCATTAAAGTTAAAAAAATAGTAGTTGATAATATAACTAATTAATAGAAAATAGGGGATGCCTTTTTAGGCATGCCCCTTTTTAGTTAAATTATTAAAGTATGTATATTTTTATTAATGAATAACAAAATAAGAATAATAGCAAATAGACATTTTAGGAAAGGCTGGATTGTAAATGAGTAAAGATACATTTAAGGAAAGTATATTTATTATTATTGGAGTTATTATTACAGCTATTGGCGTAGAGTATTTTTATGCACCCAATAATATTGCAGCTGGTGGTATATCAGGCCTTGCAATAGTACTAAATAGTTATATGCCTAATTTTGGAATAGGTGTAATATCCCTTGTTTTAAATATTATAATATTTACAATTGGATATATAATATTAGGAAAGGAATTTGGATTAAAATCAATAATTACTGGTATTGGTTTTTCTGTAGTAATATGGATCATTGAAAGCTTTTTTGAACCTTTTGCTATAACAGATGATTTAATGCTTGCTACTATATTTGGAACAGTAATATCTGCATTTGGAATAGCTTTAGTTTTTAATAATAATTCATCTACTGGGGGGACTGATATAATTGCAAAAATTTTGAACAAATATATACATATAAATTTAGGAATGTCATTACTTATTGTAGATATGTTTATAACAGTATTATGCATAATAAGATTTGGGTTAAATATTGGAATGTATGCATTATTAAGTATTTTTATACTTGGTATATTGATAGATAAATTTATAGATGGATTTAATTCCTGCAAAGATGTATTTATTATTAGTGAAAAAAATGCTGAAATAAGCTATTACATAATGAATGAGTTACAAAGAGGATGTACTTATTTACAAGGCAAAGGTGCATATACAGATAAAGATTTCAAAATAATATATGCAATACTTGGAAGAAATGAATTTATAAAATTAAAATTATATATAAAGAGTGTAGATTCAAAAGCTTTTATAACAGTGAGAGAATCGCATGAAATAATAGGAGAGGGATTTAAAAAATTAGAATAGAATTTTTTAAAAAAATTTTCAAATCTTATAGCTACATATGTTATAATAAAGAATGTATGGTAGGTAGGAATGACAAATCCTACTATTGGTAAGGAGTGTATGTGATGATAAACTTTAAAAATGTTTCGAAGATGTATGAAAACAATGTTAAAGCACTTTCAAATGTAAATATAAATATTGAAACAGGTGAATTTGTATTTTTGGTTGGACCTTCAGGATCAGGAAAGTCCACTTTTATAAGAATGTTATTAAAAGAAGTTGAACCTACTAGTGGAGAAATTACAGTAGGAAAAACTAAATTAAATAATTTATCTAGAAAAGAGATACCATATTACAGAAGAAAGATTGGTATGGTGTTTCAAGATTTTAAATTAATATCAGATTTAAATGTATATGAAAATGTTGCATTTGCAATGAAAGTTGTAGAAGCATCACCTAAAGATATAAGAAGAAGAGTTCCAATGGTTTTATCATTAGTAGGACTATCTCATAAGTATAAAATGTTCCCTAATGAATTGTCAGGAGGAGAACAACAGAGAGTGTCTCTTGCAAGAGCTATTGTAAATAATCCAACAGTATTAATTGCTGATGAACCTACAGGAAATTTAGATCCAGAAACAGCAAAAGAAATAATGGGATTATTAGACGATATAAATAAGGCTGGAACTACTATATTAATGGCAACTCACGCTAAGGACATTGTTGATAGTATGAAAAAAAGAGTTATAGCTATCGAAGGCGGAGAAATTGTCAGAGATGAGAAGAGAGGTACTTACAAAGATGAAAATTAATACAATTAGTTATTTTATATCAGATGCTTTTAGAAGCTTAAAAAGAAACAAAACTATAAGTATTGCATCAGTAATTACTGTTTTTATAACATTTGTAGTGCTAGGTGCATTTACCCTTATAGCTCAAAATGCTAAATTGGCTATAAGTGGTGTAGAAGATAAAATTGAAATATCAGTATATTTAGATGACGATATATCATTAGATAATCAAAAAGAAATTCAAGTAAAACTTGCAGAACAAGATGGAGTTAAAGACGTAAATTATGTATCAAAGGAAGAAGCATATAATAACTTTAAAGAAAGTACTAAAGATAATGAAGGAATGCTTCAAGGATATACTCTTGAAACAAATCCTTTCCCAGCCTCTTTTGTAGCTAAAATAGAAGATACTTCTCAGATAGAGGATATAATTTCTGCAGTAAAAGATATGGATGGAGTAGAGAGCGTTGAAAATCAACAAGATTTAGTAAGTTCAATTTCAGCATTTATTAAGGGAATAAGATATATTGGTACATTTTTATTTGTTATATTAGTTGCAGTATCAATATTCTTAATTATGAACACAACAAAGCTTACTGTTTATTCTAGAAGAAGAGAAGTTGGAATTATGAAATTTGTAGGGGCTACTGATTGGTTTATTAGATGGCCATTTATAATTGAGGGAATGGTAATAGGATTTTTTGGAGCCTTATTCTCTATTTTGGCTATTTTCGGATTATATAAATATCTTATAACAATAGTTACATCTAAGATGCTAATTGCTCAAATAGTAAGTATATCATATGTATACACTACAATGCTTTGGCAGTTCTTACTTGGAGGTATAGTTGTAGGTGGTATTGCTAGTTATGGAGCATTAAGAAAATTCTTAAAGGTATAGTATTATCTTAATAACAAGTTTGAATTTTAGGTGGAGTTAATGACTCCACCTAAGTTTTATATTTAAGTAAATCCTTTATAATAAATTCTATGAAAGGCAATAGGTGTATGTAAATATGAAAGAAAAAACTAATAATAGAAAAATATTTAAAAGGTGCATTTTATATACAGGAATTTTAGTAGCTTTAGTAGGTGCATTTGGACTTGGAAATTTAGCATCAGCTTATGGCTTTGGATACAGGGCTGGTGAATTAGTTACAATAGGAAAATATTCTGATGAAGTTTCAAAATTTAGTACTTTGTTTAAAGTGAAAGAACAGCTAGAAAATTTATATGATGGTGATATGGATGAAGAGGCGATGATTGATGGTGCAATAAAGGGAATGACTAATGCGTTAAATGACCCATATACTGTTTACATGACAACAGATGAATTTGATAAATATATGGAATCTAATTCTGGTGAATTTAAAGGGATTGGAGTATATATGTCTGTACAAGATGAAAAGGTTGTAGTATCTTCTGTAATAGAAGGTAGTCCAGCTGAAAAGGTTGGAATTCAGGCAGGTGATATTATAGCATATGTTGATGATGAAGAAATTGCAGGTGATAGTGACAAAGCAGTTTCAATGATAAAAGGAACAGATAAGACTTCAGTTAAGGTGACAGTTTTAAGGAATAATGAACCTATTGATTTTGATGTGACAAGGGAACAAATAAAAACATCATCAGTATCAGGTGAAATGGTAAGTGATAATGTTGGATATATTAGATTATCAACATTTGATGAAAATGTTTCTAAGGATTTCTTAAATAAACTTCAAGAATTTAAAGACAAGGGAATGAAGGGACTTATTTTTGATTTAAGAAGTAATGGTGGTGGTTACTTAAAAGAGGCAGTAAATATTGCATCACAATTTATACCTAAGGGAGATACAATTACGTATACAATAGATAAAAAAGATAAAAAAACAGTTTTAAGTTCTAAGGGTGGTATTGAAGAGGATATGCCAATAGTTATATTAACCGATGGGTATACAGCTAGTGCTTCAGAAGTTGTTACAGGGGCACTAAAAGATTATAATATAGCCGAAACAGTTGGAACTACAACATTTGGAAAGGGTATAGTACAACTTCCATTTGAATTAAAAAGTGGTGATGGAGCATTAAAAGTAACAGTATCAAAATATTATACTCCAAATGGAGATAACATTCACAAAATAGGAATTGCTCCTGATTACGAAGTTAAACTTACAAAGGAAGAAGCATCAATGAATCCATACGATAAAAATAAGGATCCACAATTTTTGAAAGCACTTGAAGTTATAAATCAAAAGATAAAATAGGGGTTGATATAATTTGCAATTAATTTATAATACCATTAAATCCCTTGCATATGTTTTAACGGAGCCATACTATTTAATAATATTAGTAGTGGTAGGGATTGTGTGTTATTTGAAGAATAAGAAAATAGTTTTTATGAATAATATGATAATTGGAGAATCATCACAATCAGCATTAGATTTAACATTATCACAAATTGTTATAGGAATATTTGGAGGGATACTTGCAAGTATACTATTAACTCTTGCAGGAGTAGTTTTTGAAGAAACATCTTATATACAAATTTTATTTGTAATATCAATTATACTTATGTTTATAAAACCAAGATATATATGCTTTTCATATTCTGCAGCAATATTAGGATTTATTAGTATATTAGTTAGTGCATTTAGCAAAGATATGGCAGCAGATAGCAAAATATTTAATATTGATATAACTATGCTTATGAGTTTTGTGGCTATTCTTCATATAGTAGAGGCACTTCTTGTAGTAATTGATGGCCACAGATCAGCTATACCTGTATTTTCGGATAAAAATGGCACAATAATTGGAGGCTTTGCCTTAAAAAGAAATTGGATAGTGCCTATTGCTATCTTTATAGCATATACAATTAACTCAACTCAAATTGGTGGTACAGAAAATATAAGTACTCCAGGATGGTGGCCTATTATCACTAGTGCAACTAATAATGAGATTTTTAATACAATGGCAATTGTATCGCTGCCATTATGGGGAGTTATTGGATATTCAAGTGTAACATTTACTAAGAAAAAAGAACAAAAATCTAGAATGTCTGCATTATGCATTTTCTTATTTGGTATTGTTTTATTAATGATTTCTCAAATTGCTAGATTGGGAGTTGTTTGGAAAATAATAGTTGTTATTTTAACTCCATTATGTCATGAAGTTATGTTGAGAATACAAAATATATTAGAAAGCAAAAAGCAACCTAAATTTGTTAGTGATAATGAAGGATATTCAATACTTGAGGTTGTAAAATATTCAAGATCCTATGAATTTGGATTTAGAAGTGGAGATAAGGTTTTATCTATAAATGGAGAAAATATAGAATCTGAAAAAGAAATATATAAAGCTTTAAAAATAGGTGGTAGTTTAATAAAAATTATTTCTGACAAAGGGGTAGAAAAAACTATTAAGATAGAACAAAATTCAAAAGATAGAATGGGGATATTAATTGTTCCTAAAAAGGTTGATGTATCTAGAACCATTGCAGTTGGTCAAGAGCAGGATGCATTTTCAAATATATTAAAAAAAGTAAAAAATAAGAAGTAAAAAGGGGCATCTTAAATTTTATATTAAGTATAAGCTATTAAAATTGAAGTATACTATAATATAATAACATTTAAGGTGCTTTAATATATTTTACACAAAACTTTCTTGACTATGGTAGTTAAAAAAAGTAAAATGTATACAAACATATGTTTGTAAAAATTAAAGCAAGGAGAGTGAATAAAGTGCCTGAATTTAAAATACATTCAAAGTTTAAGGCTACTGGAGATCAGCCACAAGCCATTGAATCTTTAGTTAAATCATTAGATAAAGGAAATAGAGGACAAACACTTCTTGGAGTTACTGGTTCTGGAAAAACATTTACTATGGCAAATATTATCGAAAGAGAACAAAGACCAACAATAATTCTTGCTCATAATAAAACATTAGCTGCTCAATTATGTTCTGAATTTAAAGAATTTTTTCCAGAAAATATAGTAGAATATTTTGTTTCTTATTATGATTATTATCAACCAGAAGCTTATGTACCTCAAACGGATACTTTTATTGAAAAAGATGCATCTATAAATGATGAAATTGATAAATTAAGGCATTCAGCTACTTCTGCTTTATTTGAAAGACGAGATGTAATAATAGTTGCATCAGTTTCATGTATATATGGTTTGGGTAATCCTGATGAGTATAAAAAATTAACAATAAGTTTAAGACCTGGTATGGTAAAAGAACCAAGTGAAATAATAAAAAGACTTATTGAGATACAATACGAAAGAAATGATATTGATTTTCAAAGAGGTACTTTCAGAGTTAGAGGAGATTCTTTAGATATTATTCCTGCTTCATCATCAACTAGTGGAATTAGAATAGAATTTTTTGGAGATGAAATAGATAGAATAAGAGAATTCGATGTACTTACTGGAAATATAATAGGTGAAAGAGAGCATGTAGCTATTACTCCAGCATCTCATTTTGCAACTTCAAAAGAAACAATTGATAGATCAATTGGTGTAATAGAAGAGGAACTAGAGGCTAGAATAAATGAATTGAATTCCCAAGATAAGCTTTTAGAAGCACAAAGACTTAGGCAAAGAACTAATTATGACATTGAAATGATAAGAGAAATGGGTTATTGTAGCGGAATAGAAAATTATTCTAGAATTTTTGATGGAAGAGATGCCGGAACACCACCTAAAACTCTTCTTGATTACTTTCCAGAAGATTTTCTTATGTTTATTGATGAAAGTCATGTTACACTTCCACAGGTAAGGGCTATGTATGCAGGCGATCGTTCTAGAAAAAATACATTAGTAGATTATGGATTTAGGTTGCCATCAGCTTTTGATAATAGGCCTTTAAAATTTCCTGAGTTTGAAAAAAAGATTAATCAAGTTGTATTTGTAAGTGCTACACCATCACAATATGAACTAGATAATTCAAGTGAGGTTGTAGAACAAATAATAAGACCAACAGGACTTTTAGATCCTGAAATAGAAATTAGACCTGTTAAGGGGCAAATTGATGATTTATATGAAAGAATACAAGAAACAATAAAGAAAGGCTTTAGAATTTTAATAACAACTCTAACAAAGAAAATGGCAGAGGATCTTACAAAATACCTTATTGATCTCGGGGTTAAGACTACCTACATGCATTCAGATGTAAAAACTATTGAAAGAATGGAAATAATAAGGGATTTAAGGCTTGGAAAATATGATGTTTTAGTAGGAATAAATTTATTAAGAGAAGGATTAGATATACCAGAAGTAGCATTAGTTGCTATATTAGATGCGGATAAAGAGGGATTTTTAAGGTCTGAAACATCATTAGTTCAAACAATAGGAAGAGCTGCTAGAAATGCAGAAAGTAAGGTAATAATGTATGCTGACACAATTACAGGTTCTATGGATAGGGCAATAAAAGAAACTAAGAGAAGAAGAAAAATTCAAGATGAGTATAATAAAGCTCACAATATAACTCCAAAAACTATCTTTAAGGAAGTAAGAGATGTAATAGAAGCTACAAAAGAAATTAAAGATAAAGATGTTATAGATGAAGAATTACCAAATGAAGAATTAACTTTACAAGAAAGAGAAAAACTAATAAAGAAATATACTAAAGAAATGAAAGAAGCTGCTAAGAATCTGCAATTTGAAAGAGCAGCTGAACTTAGAGATTTAATTGAAGAAATGCGTAATTAATAAAGGAGAATAGAATGATAGATAAGATAATTATTAAAGGTGCAAAGGTTAATAATCTTAAAAATGTAAGTCTTGAAATACCAAGAGATAAGCTTATTGTATTTACTGGACTTTCAGGATCAGGGAAATCATCTCTTGCATTTGATACATTATATGCAGAAGGACAAAGAAGATATGTTGAATCATTATCTGCTTATGCAAGACAATTTTTAGGTCAAATGGATAAACCTAATGTAGAATCAATAGAAGGTTTATCACCAGCAATTTCTATAGATCAAAAGACAACAAGTAAAAATCCTCGTTCTACTGTTGGAACAATTACAGAAATATATGATTATTTAAGACTACTATATGCAAGAGTTGGAACACCATATTGTCCTAAATGTGGCAAGAGAATAACTCAGCAGTCAGTGGATCAAATTGTTGATAAAATACTTTCGCTTAAAGAAAGAACTAAAATTCAGATATTAGCGCCTATTGTAAGAGGCAAAAAAGGCCAACATCAAAAGTTGCTGGAGGATATAAAGAAAAATGGATTTGTAAGAGCAAGAATTGATGGAGAAATATACGATTTATCTGAAGAAGATGTTGTATTAGATAAAAATAAAAAGCACAATATTGAAGCTGTAGTAGACAGAATAATCATAAAAGAAGGCATAACAGGAAGAATTACTGATTCTATAGAGACATCATTAAAAATGGGAGATGGTCTTGTTATTGTTAATATTATAGGTGATAAGGATATATTATTTAGTGAAAAATTATCTTGCCCAGATTGTAATATTAGCATAGATGAACTTGCACCAAGAATGTTTTCTTTTAATTCACCATTTGGAAAATGTGAGTATTGTGATGGGCTTGGTACTTTATATGAAATAGATCCTGATTTAATAATACCTGATAAAAGCTTAAGTATAATGGAAGGTGCAATTGCAAGTTGGGGTGATGGAAGATTAAAAAGTGATTCTTGGACTTATGCCATTTTACAGTCACTAATAAAAGAATATAAATTCTCATTAGACACACCAATTAAAGATTTGCCAAAAGAAATTGTAGATATTTTATTATATGGAACAAGTGGCAAAAAACTTCCCGTAACATATGTAAAGGATGGGGTTAAATCAATATATAATTATGCATATGAAGGTGAAATTAATTCTCTTGAAAGAAGATACAATCAGACAAATTCTAATATGATAAAAGATCAAATTGAAAAATTTATGAGTGACAATAAGTGCCCTAAATGTAAGGGGGCAAGGCTTAAACCAGAAGCTTTGGCAGTGAAAATAAATGAACTTAACATAAGCCAGTTTACTGATTTATCTATAAGAGATGAACTTGAGTTTATAAATAATTTAAAATTCTCAGAGAAAGATATGATAATTAGTGCACAAATAATAAAGGAAATAAAAAATAGATTGCAATTTCTTGTAGATGTTGGTCTTGATTATTTAACTTTATCTAGAAGTTCAGGGACTCTTTCTGGTGGTGAAGCACAAAGAATAAGACTTGCTACTCAAATAGGATCTTCTCTAATGGGAGTTTTATACATATTAGATGAACCAAGTATAGGGCTTCATCAAAGAGACAATGATAGACTTATCAAAACACTAGAGCATTTAAGAGATGTTGGAAATACTGTAATTGTTGTAGAACATGATGAAGATACTATGAAGGCTGCTGATTATATAGTTGATATAGGACCAGGAGCAGGAGAACATGGTGGTAATGTTATTAAGGCTGGTACAATTCAGGATATTATGAACTGCAAAGAATCAATAACAGGACAATATCTTGTAGGTGCAAAAAAAATTGATATACCTAAAAATATTAGAAAAGGTAATGGCAAAAAAATAACTGTAAAAGGTGCAAAAGAAAATAATTTAAAGAATATTAATGTTTCTTTTCCATTAGGAACATTAACAATAGTTACTGGTGTTTCTGGTTCTGGAAAAAGTACCTTAGTAAATGAAATATTATATAAGGGTTTAAATAAAATTATAAACAAGAGCAAGAATTTACCTGGCAAATACAAAGATATTATAGGATATGAAAATATAGATAAAATAATAGATATAGATCAAAGTCCTATTGGAAGAACTCCAAGGTCAAATCCTGCAACTTACACTGGAACATTTGATATTATAAGAGAATTATTTTCACAAACAAACGAAGCAAAAATGAGGGGATATAGTGCAGGACGATTTTCTTTTAATGTTAAAGGCGGCAGATGTGAAGCTTGCTCCGGTGATGGAATTATAAAAATCCCAATGCAGTTCTTATCTGATGTGTATGTTCCTTGTGAAGTATGTAAAGGAAAAAGATATAATAGAGAAACTTTAGAAGTTAAATATAAGGGGAAAAATATATATGACATACTTAATATGACTGTTACAGAGGCATTAAAGTTTTTTGAAAATATGCCAAGGATAAAAAATAAAATTCAAACATTATATGATGTGGGACTTGGGTATATAAAGCTAGGGCAACCATCTACTCAATTGTCAGGTGGTGAAGCACAAAGAGTAAAACTTGCTTATGAGTTATCAAAAATGAGTACAGGAAAAACATTGTATATTCTTGATGAACCTACAACAGGTCTCCATATAGATGACGTAAATAGGCTTATAAAAATACTACAAAGGCTTGTAGATGCAGGTAATACTGTTGTAGTTATAGAACATAATTTAGATATGATAAAGTGCGCAGATTATATTATTGATTTAGGTCCTGAAGGTGGTGACAAAGGTGGAAATATAGTAATATGTGGCACACCTAAGGATATAATGGAGTGTAATGAGTCATACACAGGAAAATACCTTAAAAAATATATATAATATATATATACAATAATTTCGCTTTATGTTACTTTTGTTGTATAATCATTATAGAAATGAAAGAATTTTTTGAGGTGAAGATATGAGTTTTTCAAAATTAGCAGCAGGCATATTTGGCATTGCATTTATAGTAATACTGTATTTTATTCTATTTTATGCTTTGAAAATTATGTATAAGGATGTTAAAGCTGGAGGCAAAAGAAGAAGACCTACACATGACAATAAAACAAATAATAATAACATGAATAAGCATAAAAGAAAGAGCCATGGACTTGAAATTATTAATACTGGTAATATCCAATCATTAAAGCAAGGTGGTATAATTCCTGTTAATGGTGACATTACAATAGGAAGAAAAGAAGATAATCAGTTAATATTGCAAGATCAACATGTTTCTGGTCATCATGCTATATTATCAGTAATAAATGATGTTTTATATATTGAAGACTTAAATAGTACTAATGGAACTTTAGTTAATAACAAAAAAATAAGAGGTAAAGTTAAATTATTTTCTAGAGATGAAGTTTCCATAGGGGCTGTAAAATTTAAAGTTTTAGGATAATGAAAATATTATAATATTAATATCTTAAACTGAGGTGATAAAGTGAGTTCTCGTAAAGATGAAATAAAATTGCTTATACTGACATATGTATTATGTGCAGCACTATTTGGAAATTTAGCAATTCTTTCAGATCCCATAGATAAAAAAGCTGTATATATGGGTGTAATAATTTGTATAGTTGTTTTAATATCACATTTTGTTATAAGAAAATTTTACCCTAAGGGAGATAAATTTTTGCTTATATTTTCTAGTATATTATCAATTATTGGAATTGCTATAATATACAGATTAAAACCAGATGAAGGAACTAAACAAATTATTTGGTTTATAGCAGGAATAATAATATATAGTGTTTTTGTTATAGTGGTTCCTAATATTAACGGACTTGTAAAATATAAATATATATTTTTAGCTGGGGTTATTGTACTTATGCCACTTGCAGCCTTGTTTGGTAAAGAATCTTATGGAGCAAAAAACTGGGTTTATATAGGGCCTATAGGTTTTCAACCTTCAGAGTTTGGTAAAATATTACTTGTATTTTATTTGGCTGCTGAATTGATTAATTACAAATTAGAGGATAGTGGTAAGGAACATATAAAAAAACTTGTAATTCCAGCAGCTGTAGCTATGTATGCAATTGGATTTCTTGTAATTCAAAGAGATTTAGGTTCTGCACTTATATTCTTTGGAGTAATAGTAGCAATGCTTTATGTTGGAACAACAAAGAAAAAATATGTTTTTATAAGTCTTGGACTTTTTTCAGTTGGAGCAGTAATTTCGTATAAATTGTTTTCACATGTTCAACAAAGAGTTGCTATATGGCTTGATCCTTGGGCAGATGCGGCAGATAAAGGATATCAAATAGTTCAAGGTTTATATGCTATTTCTTCAGGAGGAATGTTTGGTACTGGCCTTGGAAGAGGGTATACTGATGATTTTGTACCAGTTTGCACATCTGACTATGTATATGCTGCTATATGTGAAGAATTTGGAATGATATTTGGAATAGGAGTAATGCTTTTATTCTTCCTATTATTTTATAGAGGAATAAGAGGAGCATTTATAACTAAAAATAGATTTTCTCAACTTGTAGCAGTTGGACTTAGTTGTATGATAGCATTTCAAACCTTAGTAATTATAGGTGGAATATTTGCTGTTATTCCTCTTACTGGTATAACATTGCCTTTTGTAAGTTATGGAGGTAGTTCTATGCTAACAATATTTTTTGCACTTGGAGTATTACAAAAGGTTTCAGAGGAGGCATAGAAGTTATGGATTTTAGAAACAGTGTTAAAAGAGTAATGGTAATTATATTAATGCTATTTGTTGGACTTATTTCCTATATTGCATATTTCCAAGTATTTAAAGCACCTTCTATAGCAGAAGACCAGGGAAACAAGAGGTTATGGGCTAAAAGAAATGAGGTTCTTAGAGGCACAATTTATGATAGAAATGGTACTGCATTAACTGCAGGTGAAAAAACAGGAGTTCTTACACAAACAAGAACATATACAAAGGGAGATTTATATTGTCATGCTCTAGGTTATGTTAATCCTAAATATGGGTTAACAGGTCTTGAAGATTCTTTTGATACTGAATTATCTACATATAGTAGCGTGGGAAGTGGCTATAGAGATTTTATTAAAAATTTTAATGTTGATTCATTAAAGGAAATATTCAATGACAGAAATAATGAAGAAAATAAAATAGGAAATGGAATTGTAACTACATTAGATCCGAGTATTCAACAAGCTGCATATAATGGACTAAAAAATTTAGGTGGATATAAGGGCGCTGCAGTAGCTATAAATCCTAAAACAGGTGAAATATTGGCACTTGTTTCTATGCCTACATATGATCCTAATAATCTTGATAGTGCTATGGAAGCTGCTAATTCAGGTAAGGATTCTAGCAATGCTCTTATAAATAGAACACTTAATGGTAAATATCCTCCAGGATCTACTTTTAAAACAGTAACAACAACAAGTGCATTGCAAAATATTTCAGGAATACAATCTAGAATATTTGAAGATAATGGAGTATTAGATCTTGGTGGTGGATTTACACTTCCAAATGTAAAGAAAGTTGCTAATGGTAGTATAGATTTAAAAACTGCATTTATGAGGTCAAGTAATGTGGTTTTTGGAAGTCTTGCACTAGAACTTGGAAATGACAAATTAAAAGAAACAGCAGAAAAATTTGGATTTAATAAAGATATACCAGCTACCGGACTTTCAATATCACAAAGTGTGTTCCCTACTTTTAAATCATATGAAAAGGGACTAATTGCACAAAGTGGTATAGGTCAAAGTGAAATTCTTGCTACACCAATACAAATGGCATTAGTAGCAAGTACTATAGCAAACGATGGAACAATGATGCAACCAAAACTTGTAAATAAGGTTGTTGATTTAAATGGAAATACAGTAAAAGAAATAGAAACAAAAAAATATCAGACAGTAATGACTAAGAGTGAGGCTGACACTATTCAAGACTACATGGAAGGGCTTGCAGATAATCTTGGATTGTTTGATGGCATGAATGCTGCTGGTAAGACAGGAACAGCTGAAAACTCAACTGGAAAAGATCATTCATGGTTTATTGGGTTTGCACCAGCAGATAATCCTCAAATTGCAGTAGCAGTTATAGTTGAAAGTAGTGGATTTGGTGCAGAATATGCTGGACCAATAGCTGCACAAATAATGCAGGCAGGAATTAAATAATTTAGCTTGTACTTTTAAAGGAGTTGGTTTTTATATTTGATTTTGAATATCAATTAAAAATATTACCTGAAAAGCCTGGAGTTTATTTAATGAAAAATAATCTTGGGGAAGTAATTTATGTAGGTAAAGCTAAGATACTCAAAAACAGGGTAAGACAATATTTTCAAAATTCTAAAAATCATACAGAAAAAGTTAAGGCGATGGTTAAAAATATAGCTGAATTTGAATATATTGTTACCGACTCTGAAATGGAAGCATTAATATTAGAATGTAATCTTATAAAAAAATATAGTCCTAAATATAATATTTTGTTAAAGGATGATAAATCTTATCCTTTTATAAAAATAACAACAAATGAAACTTTTCCAAGAGTATTTGTAACAAGAAGGTTTTCAAGGGATGGTAATAAATACTTTGGACCATATGCTAATGGAACAGCAGTTTATGAAACAATGGATTTGATAAAAAGGATATTTCCACTAAGAACTTGCAAAAAGAATATTACTGAAACAACTGAATATACAAGACCATGCTTGAATTATCACATAAAAAAGTGCAAGGCACCTTGCGAAGGTCATATATCTAAAGAGGAATATTCAAAAATTATAAATCAAATTATTGACATATTAAGTGGAGCAGATACTACTATTGTTCAAACATTAAAAGAAGAAATGGAGCAGGCTTCTGAAAATCTTGAATTTGAAAAAGCTGCTGCTGTTAGAGATAAAATACTAGCAATAAAAAATCTTGCTGAAAAGCAAAGAGTTTTTAAAACAAATGATGAAGATGAAGATTTTATAAATTTATATAAAGACGAAAAAGATGTATGTATACAAGTGTTTTTCTTTAGAAGTGGTAAAATTACAGGAAGAGAACACTTTATGCTTACAAATTTAGCAGATGAAGATAATGATAAGATAATATCTGATTTTTTACTTAGATTTTATGGTGGAACAGCTAAAGTATCTAAAAATATTTTTGTGCCATATGTTCAGGACAAAGAACTTATTGAAAAATTTTTGGAAATAAAGAGAGATACAAAAGTATTTATAAAAGTCCCTCAAAAGGGAGATAAACTAAAAATGCTTAATATGGTGTTTGATAATGCAAAAATAACATTAGAACAGTTTAAAGAAAAGATGTTGAAAGATAAGGAAATTAATAAAATTGCGTTAAAGGAACTTCAAGAGGTTTTAGGTACTGAAATATATCCATTTAGAATAGAAGCTTATGATATATCTAATATTCAAGGGTTTGACTCAGTAGGAAGCATGATTGTTTTTGAAGAAGGTAGAGCAAAAAATAGTGATTATAGAAGATTTAAAATTAAGACTGTAAAAGGTGCAGATGATTATAGTAGCATGCGAGAAATTCTTCAAAGGCGATTTAGAAGAGGTCTTGAAGAAATTAAAGAAATACAGCAAAATGGACTTCATATGAAATCAAATGGAAAATTTTCTTTTTTTCCAGATATTATAATGATGGATGGAGGAAAAGGTCAAGTAAATGTAGCAAAGGAAGTTCTTAATGAATTAAATATAGATATATTAGTTTGCGGACTTGTAAAAGATGATAAGCACCAAACTAGAGGTATAATATATGAAAATAATGAAATAATCATAAAAAGAAATTCCAATCTTATGCAGCTTATAAGAAGAGTTCAAGATGAAGTACATAGGTTTGCTATTACATATCATAGAACATTAAGGGACAAAAAAACTTTACATTCAGTACTTGATGATATTCCTAGTGTAGGACAAAAAAGGAAAATTGAATTGCTTACTAAATTTGGAAGCGTTACTAATATAAAAAATGCTACAATTGAAGAATTATTAGAAGTTCCATCAATTAATAAGCAAGCTGCTGAAAGTATTTATAATTATTTTAATGTACATAAAACTGAAACACATAATTAGTATAAACTTACATTTGAAAGTTAAGAAAAAATTTACAAATACTATAAGTTAAGGAAATTGAGTGACAAGGCATTATGCATAGTGGAAAGTAGATGAAAAAGGTAAATAATCACCTTGTTTAATTTCATAAATTACTTTATACTAAGTAAATGAAAAAAACTATTAATGTAGAGGAGTAGGAAATGAATCCATATTTAAAATATAAAGAGTTGTTTGATAAAGTATATACAAGTAATGAGATTATTATAGATGCAGACATGAAAGAACATACTTATTTTAAAGTTGGGGGGAGTGCAGACATCTTACTTCAACCGTCAAAAATTAATCAAATTGCTGATGCTTTAAAGATTTGTAAAGAAAATGAAATACCATATTATATAATTGGAAATGGTTCAAATGTTCTTGTTAAGGATGGAGGAATACGAGGAGTAGTAATAAAACTTAGTTCCATAAATAGTATATTAGTATGTGGTAATGAAATTGAAGCTGGATGTGGTTCTTTATTAAAAGATGTTTCTAATGAAGCTCTTAAAAATTCATTAACAGGATTTGAATTTGCATGTGGTATACCTGGTTCTGTAGGTGGAGCTGTATTTATGAATGCAGGAGCATATAATGGTGAAATTAAAGGTGTAATAAAAGAAGCACAAGTTATGGATAATGACGGAAATATATATACTATATCTAAGGAAGATTTAGAATTAGGATATAGAACATCTAAGGTAATGAAAGAAGGACTTATAGTTATTGGAGCAATTTTTACATTAGAAAAGGGAGATTCAATAAAAATAAAAGATAGAATTGATGAATTAACTAAAAAGAGAGAGGAAAAGCAACCACTTGAGTATCCTTCAGCAGGAAGTACATTTAAAAGACCAGAAGGGTATTTTGCTGGAAAGCTTATTCAAGATTCAGGATTAAAGGGATTTTCAATAGGTGGAGCAGCAGTATCTAAAAAACATTCTGGTTTCGTTATAAATAAGGGAAATGCTACAGCGAAGGATGTACTAGATGTAATTAAGCATGTCCAAAAAGAAGTAAATAGACAATTTGGTGTAGAATTAAAACCAGAAGTAAGAATTATCGGTGAAGATTAGAATTTTTTGTTCAATGTTTTAAATTTTATTATATTTAGCCTCTATAAAAGTAATATATTTTTATAGAGGCTTTTTGTATTAAAAAGCTACACTATTAATTTCCTAGGAAATATAATATAATAAATAATGATTGATAGAATAAAAATAGTGACTATTTATCATATTATAAAATATACTAATAACATAGGAGGTAAAGGTAATGAGATTTGTTATAGTAACAGGATTGTCTGGGGCTGGTAAGACAGAAGCAACAAGAACATTAGAAGATATGGATTATTTTTGCGTAGATAATTTGCCACCTAAGTTAATACCTAAATTTGCTGAAGCATGTAATAATGGAAATATCGAAAAAGTAGCTATTGTTATAGATATAAGAGGTGGAATATTCTTTGATGATTTATTTGAATCATTAATTTATTTGAAAAATAATAATTTAGAATATGAAATATTATTCCTTGATGCAACTGATGAAGTATTAGTAAAGAGATTTAAGGAAGCAAGAAGAAGTCATCCTCTTGCCCATGAGGGAAGAATTATTACAGGTATTAATAAAGAAAGAAAAAGACTTAGAGAAGTAAGAGATAGAGCTGATATAATAATAGATACATCAAAGTATAAAATAAGAGATTTAAGAGAAAAGCTTATGGAACATTATGGTAATAGTAAATCTGTAGAAAAGCAATTATCAGTTACTGTATTAAGTTTTGGATTTAAATATGGTATACCTGTTGATTCTGATTTAGTTTTTGATGTAAGATTTATTCCTAATCCATTTTACATACCTGAATTAAAACAATATTCAGGAGCAGATGAACCTGTAAAGGAATATGTTTTAGCACAGAATGAAACAGTAGAATTTATTGATAAGGTACAAAATATGCTTCAATTTTTAATACCTAATTATATAAAAGAAGGAAAGAGACAGCTTATAGTATCTATAGGTTGTACTGGTGGAAGACATAGATCTGTTGCTATTGCTAATGAAGTATATGAAAGATTAGCTAAAGCTAATTTTAATGCTAGAATTGAGCATAGAGATATAATGGAGGATTGTCATAAGGGAGCAAGAAAACTATGAGAATAATTGACTGGCTCAAACCAGGAATTAAGGTTAAACGATGGATAATATTTGGAATATTAGGTGTGCTTTTAATTGCTTTTGGTTTTACAGAGCTTGTAAATAGAAGACTTTATGATTTATATTATAAAGTTTTTTATACTTTTCTTAATTTGTCGGGAATATTTGTAATATATATTTCTGTTACGGAAGTTATGAAATCAATAATTGTATTAATTAATACTGGATATGTGAAAATGTCATTAGACAGTAAGAAAATAGAAAGTCTTATTTATGAAAAGAGATTATTAGTTAAAGGACCTAAAATAGTAGTAATAGGTGGAGGTACTGGTCTTTCTACAATGCTAAGGGGCCTTAAGTATTATACTAGTAATATAACTGCAATTGTAACCGTTGGGGATAATGGTGGAGGATCTGGAGCACTACGTGAAGACTTAGGAATGTTGCCACCTGGAGATATTAGAAACTGTCTTCTAGCATTAGCTGATACAGAACCAATAATGGAAGATTTGCTTCAATATAGATTTAAGGACGGAAGACTTAAAAATCAAAGTTTTGGTAACTTGTTTTTGGCTGCTATGGCTGGAATATCTGAAAATTTTGAGGAAGCTGTTCAAAAGATGAGTTCAGTTCTTGCTGTAACAGGTAAAGTTATTCCAGTAACACTTGATGATATGCAGCTTATGGCTGAACTTGAAAATGGGAATAAGGTTTATGGTGAATCAGAGATACCAGAAGAAGCTGTTAAGCAAAAATCAAAAATAAAAAAATTATTTATAATACCAGAAGATGCAGAACCATTAGATGAAGCAGTAGAGGCTATTAGAGAAGCTGATGCAATAGTAATGGGTCCAGGTAGTCTTTACACAAGTGTAATATCTAATTTATTGGTAAAGAAAATTAGAAGTGCTGTTAGAAAAAGTAAGGCTTATAAGATTTATATTTCCAATATAATGACTCAACCAGGTGAAACAGGTGGTTTTACTGTATCTGATCATTTAAGGGAAATTAAAAAATATGGTGGTAAAGAAATAGTAGACTGTGTAATTGCAAATAAAGAAGAGATATCTGAAGATTTAAAAGAAAAATATATAAAAGAAAATTCTATACAGGTTAAAGCTGACAAGAAAAAAATTCATGATATGAATGTAGAACTTGTTTTGGGAGATTTAGTAAGAGTTGATAATGGTTTTGTAAAGCATGATACAGATAAACTTGCAGGATTAATTATTAATACAATAATGGAAAAGAAATTACTTTACGAAAGAAAGAAGATAATAGAATATATGTATTTATCACAAAGAATTAAAGATCGTGAAAATGCAGAAAGAAAATTAGAAAAAGAAAACTTTAAGAATAAAGAATAGAAGGAGAAAATAATATGTCATTTTCATCCAAGGTTAAAGGTGAAATAGCAAGATATAGTGATATATCTAAGTCAGAAGCACTTGCAGAAATTTCTGCCATAATGAAAGTTAGTGGTACTATTGCTTTTAGTGGTAAAGGATTATCTTTTAGAATAGCAACAGAAAATCCTTCAAGTGCAAGAGTTATATTTACCTTGCTTAAGGAATTTTTTAATATACATTCAAAGTTAATGATGAAGAAGAGCAACTCGTTAAAAAAGAATAACATATATATGGTAATTATTGATGAAGATATGGGTGTTAGAAAGATATTAAGAGATACAGGTATATTTAAAGAAATAGATGGAGTAATGAGTATTGATTATAGAATTGAAAAAAGCATGATAAAAAGTGATGCTGATAAAAAAGCATATATAAGAGGTGCTTTTTTAGGTGGTGGAAGTATAAGTAATCCAGAAAAAACATATCATCTTGAATTTGTAACACATAGTGAAGAATATGCTTTGGATTTAAGAGATCTAATTAATAGCTTTAATTTAAGATCAAAAGTAATTCAAAGAAAAAATTCTTTTATAATTTATATTAAAGAATCAGAACAGATATCTGATCTTCTTAGTATAATGGGAGCTCATTCAGCATTGTTTGAACTTGAGAATATAAGGATAATGAAGGAAATGAGAAATAATGTAAATAGACTTGTAAATTGTGAAACTGCTAATTTATCAAAAACAGTTAATGCTGCAGTAAGACAAGTTGAAAGCATTAAATTTATACAATCTGAAATAGGATTAAAAAGATTGCCTAAAAATTTGAGAGAAATAGCAGAACTTAGACTTAATTATCCAGATGAATCATTAAAAGAACTAGGAGAGATGCTTGATCCACCAGTTGGGAAATCAGGAGTAAACCATAGGCTTAGAAAAATTGAAAAGATAGCAGGAGAGCTTAGAAATGAGCACTTCTAAAGGAAGAAGAGATAACAATGAGTGAAAATAAATTTTGTCATTTACATCTTCATACAGAATATAGTCTTCTTGATGGTTCTGGTAAAATACCTAAAATTATTGAGAGGGCTAAAGAGCTTGGAATGGATTCAATCGCCATTACAGATCATGGAGTTATGTATGGATGTGTTGAATTTTATAAACAGGCAAAGGCAGCTGGAATTAAACCTATACTTGGATGTGAAGTATATGTAGCTGCAAAATCAATGAAAATTAAACAACCAGATAAGGAAAACTCTACTCATCATTTAGTTCTTCTTGTAAAGAATGAAAAGGGCTATGAAAATTTAATGAAAATTGTTTCTAAGGCTTCAATTGAGGGTTTTTATTATAAGCCAAGAATCGATCACGAATATTTAAAAAGCCATAGTGAAGGTTTAATTGCCCTTAGTGCATGCCTTGCAGGAGAAGTTCAGCAAAATATATTAAAAAATAAAATAGATAAAGCTAAGGATGTTGCCCTTCTTTATAAAGATATATTTAAAGAAGGGTTTTATCTTGAAATACAAAATCATGGAATGGAAGAACAAAAAAAGGTTAATGAAGTAAATATTAAGCTTTCAAAGGAGCTTAATATACCATTAGTTGCTACTAATGATGTTCATTACATAAATAAAAAAGATTCTAAATCTCATGATATTTTAATGTGTATTCAAACAGGAAAAACAGTTGAAGATAAAAATAGAAGAAGATATCCTTCTGATCAATTCTATTTGAAATCAGCTGATGAAATGTATAATATGTTTTCATATGTGCCAGAAGCACTAGAAAATACAGTGAAAATAGCAAAAGAGTGCAATTATGATTATAAATTTCATGAGTCAAAACTTCCTAGCTTTCCGTTGCCAGACGGAAGAGAACCTTATGAATATTTAAAAGAACATTGTTATTTAGGACTTATAGAACGATATGAAGAATTTAAGAACCTTAGAGGTAGCAAATATGATGAAGACAAGATAAAAGAAGTTTCATCTAATAGCGAAAAGGCAAAAGAGTATGTAGACAGACTTGAATATGAACTTGGCATAATTAAACAAATGGGCTATGTTGACTATTTTTTGATAGTATGGGACTTTATAAGATTTGCTAGAGAAAAAGGTATACCTACAGGACCTGGAAGAGGTTCTGCAGCTGGTTCAATAGTTGCATATACTTTAGGTATTACAAAAATTGATCCTATAAAATATAGTTTGATATTTGAAAGATTTTTAAATCCAGAAAGAGTTAGTATGCCAGATATTGATAGTGATTTTTGCTATGAAAGAAGACAGGAAGTTATAGATTATGTTGTGGAGAAATATGGCAAAGATAATGTTTCTCAAATTATAACTTTTGGAACAATGGCTCCAAGAGCATGCATAAAAGATGTTGGAAGAGCTATGAGCTATAGCTATGCTGAAGTAGATAGAATTACAAAAATGATTCCAACAATGATTGGTATAACTATAGATAAGGCTCTTGAAATGAATCCAGAGCTTAAGAAAATTTATGATTCAGAAGATAGGGTTAAAAATCTTATAGATATAAGTAAAGACCTAGAGGGGCTTCCAAGACATTCATCAACCCATGCAGCCGGAGTTGTAATAGCTTCAAGACCATTAGTTGATTATGTGCCACTTCAAAAAAATGATGAAATGATAGTAACTCAATTTGGCATGACAACATTAGAGGAACTTGGATTGTTAAAAATGGACTTCTTAGGTCTTAGAACATTAACTGTTATGAATGATGCTATAAATATGATAAAGAAAAATAGAGGCATAGAGATTGATTTAGACAAAATTGATGTGGCAGATAAAGAAGTATATAAGATGATCGGTGAAGGGAAAACTACAGGGGTATTTCAACTTGAATCACCTGGAATGACATCATTTATGAAAGAACTTAAGCCTGATTCATTAGAAGATATTATAGCTGGAATATCACTTTACAGGCCAGGACCAATGGCAGAAATACCTAAATACATAGATGGAAAAAGAGATTTTCATAATGTTAAATATTTAGATGAAAAACTAGAAAGCATACTTGATGTAACATATGGAGTCATGGTATACCAAGAGCAGGTTATGGAAATTGTAAGAAAGCTTGCAGGTTATTCTATGGGCAGAAGTGACATGGTTAGAAGAGCTATGTCTAAAAAGAAACATAAGGTTATGGAAGAAGAGAGATATAACTTTATTAATGGTATTGTAAAAGAAGATGGAACTATCGAAGTGCCAGGATGTGTTCGTAATGGTGTTAGTGCTGAAGTTGGAAATAAGATATTTGATTCAATGATGGACTTTGCATCATATGCATTTAATAAATCACATGCAGCAGCATATGCAGTAGTTGGATATGAAACTGCATATTTAATGAGATATTACCCTGTAGAAATGATTGCGGCTATGCTTAATTCAGTAATGGGGGTAAGTGAAAAGGTAGCATATTATATTAAATTTGCAGAAAAATGTGGTATACAAGTTTTGCCTCCTGATATTAATGAAAGTTACTCTAAATTTACAGTAAAAGGTGATACCATAAGGTTTGGACTTGCAGCAATAAAGAATGTAGGGGTAAATGTAGTACTTAGTATAGTGGAATCTAGAAAAAAGAAAGGTAAATTTAAATCACTTGTTGATTTTGTAGATAAGATTGATTTATCATCAGTAAATAAAAGAGCTGTCGAGAGTTTAATAAAAGCAGGTGCATTAGATTCATTTAATATATTTAGATCTAAACTTTTAGCTGTTTATGAAAAGCTTATGGATGGTGTTTATAGTAATCAGAAAAGAAATATAGATGGTCAAATAAGCCTATTTGCATTGGATGATTCTAATATTAATTTGCCTGAAATTCAATACCCCAATATAAAAGAATTTAATAAAAGAAGTTTGCTTTTTATGGAAAAAGAAATGACAGGATTATATATTTCAGGACATCCATTAGATGACTATAAAGAAAGTCTTAAAGTTCAAACTACAACTACAATAGAAAATATAAATAAATCCTATGAGCTTTTTATTGAGAATTTAAATAATTCTATTGAAGATCAAGAGATGCCTATAAAAGATAATGATAATGTTATTTTAGGCGGAATACTAACTGAGGTTAAACAAAAGGTTACTAGAAATAATACAATAATGGCTTTTGTTCAATTAGAGGATTTGTCAGGAACAATAGAGGTTATAGTATTTCCAAAGGTTTTAGATAGATACAGAGATGTAATAGAAGAGGATGCTTTAGTTAGAATTAAGGGAAGAATAAGCATAAAAGAAGATGAAATGCCAAAGCTTTTGTGTGAAAGTATAGAAGGGTTAGAAAAGGTAAGTTCAAATAGAATATATATTAGAATTACTGATAAATCATACATAAGAGAGTGTAATAATATTATAAAGAATGCTGTCAAAAATTATAAAGGAAATACACCTATTTATTTATTTGATAGTCGAGAAAGGCAAAATTATAGACTTTCTAGAGATGCATGGTGTAATGAAGATGAGGAATTTATCCATATATTAAAAGAGAAATTTGGTGAAAATAACATAAGAATTATGAATTAAATATATAAAAAATAAAAATTACCCTATAAATTATTAATTTATGGGGTATAATATACTTGTGTAAGAAATAAAATTATTTTTTTTATAAGTTATTTATAAAAATTAGCATTTTATCATTGATAAATTGTCAAATATTATGTACAATTATTATCAGTAACTAGTAAGTGGATTAATTTAATATATATGGGACTTAATAAGTCCCGGTGGTTGTGTAAGGAGGAACAAAAATGAAAAAGATAGCTATTTTAACAAGTGGTGGAGATGCTCCAGGAATGAATGCTGCCATTAGAGCTGTTGTAAGAAGTGCACTTCAAAATGGATTAGAAGTAATGGGTGTACGTAGAGGATATAGTGGCTTAATTAATGGTGAATTATTTAACATGGACAGATCATCTGTATCTGATATAATCCAAAGAGGTGGAACAATACTTAGAACTGCAAGATGCCAAGAATTTAAGCAAGAAGAAGTAAGAAAAAGAGCTGCTAAAATTTTAAAAGCTTATGGCGTTGATGCATTAGTAGTAATCGGAGGAGATGGATCTTTTACGGGAGCCAAGCTTTTATCAAAACTAGGAGTTAAAACAGTTGGATTACCAGGAACAATTGATAATGATTTAGCTTACACAGATTTCACATTAGGATTTGACACAGCTTTAAATACAGTAAATGATGCAATAAACAAAATAAGAGATACATCAACTTCTCATGAAAGAGTTTCAATAGTAGAAGTTATGGGAAGAAATTGTGGTGATATAGCTGTATATGCAGGAATAGCTGGTGGTGCCGAAGCAGTAATAGTTCCAGAAGAAAAATTTGACAAAGAAGCATTAATAAGAACTATTCTTGAAGGAAAAGCAAATGGCAAGATGCACAACTTAATAATATTAGCTGAAGGTGTTGGAGGAGCTTACGAACTTGCTAAAGAAGTAGAAGAAGTTACAGGAATTGAAACAAGAGCTACTATTCTAGGACATATTCAAAGAGGTGGTAGCCCAAGTGCAACAGATAGAGTTTTAGCATCAAGAATGGGTGCTAAGGCAGTAGAAGTTTTATTACAAGGAAAAACTTCAAGAGTTATAGGAATCAGAGATAACAAAATAATAGATGAAGATATAGATGAAGCATTAGCAATGCCAAGAAAGATAGATGAAGATTTATATAAATTAGCTACAGTTTTATCTTAGTTAATAGCTACAATACATTAATTTATTAATATATTGTAAGTAATTTTGCTAAAACTAATTAACATAGAGAAAAATTATTTTTTGAAAGAGGGAGTGTATTTTTAAATGAAAAAAACAAAAATGATTTGTACAGTAGGTCCAGCAAGTGAAACTGAGGAGATAATAACTAAGTTTATTGAAGCTGGTATGAATGCTTCAAGACATAATTTCTCACATGGTGATCATGAAGAACATCGTGGAAGAATGGAACTTGTTAAGAAAGTTGCAAAAAAATTAAACAAGGAAATAGCTCTTGTATTAGATACTAAGGGACCAGAAATAAGAACAGGTAAATTTGAACCTAAGAAAGTTGAATTACAAAAGGGAGATGAATTTACAGTATATGCTGGTGGAGATGTAGTAGGTGACACAACTAAGTGTTCTGTTACATATGAAGGTCTTGCTAAAGATGTTAAACCAGGAAACACTATTCTTATAGATGATGGTTTAGTAGGATTAACTGTTAAATCAATTGAAGGAAATGCAATAAAGTGTGAAGTTGCAAACACTGGATTTGTTGGAACTCACAAAGGTGTTAATGTACCAAACGTTTCAATCAAATTACCTGCATTAACTGAAAAAGATGCTTCTGATTTAAAATTCGGATGTGAAATGGGAGTTACTGCTGTAGCTGCATCATTCATAAGAAAGGCTGAAGACGTACTTGCAATAAGAAAATTATTAAATGAAAATGGTGGAGAAAACATCTTAATCATTTCTAAGATAGAAAACCAAGAAGGTGTTGATAACATAGATTCAATACTTGAAGCTTCTGATGGTATTATGGTAGCTAGAGGAGATCTTGGTGTTGAAATTCCAATAGAAAATGTACCAGGTGTACAAAAAATGATCATTGAAAAATGTAACAATGCTGGTAAGATAGTTGTTACTGCAACTCAAATGCTTGATTCAATGATGAGAAACCCAAGACCAACAAGAGCTGAAGTATCAGACGTAGCTAATGCTATATTTGATGGAACTGATGCTATAATGTTATCAGGAGAAAGTGCTAATGGTGATTATCCAGTTGAAGCTGTTCAAACAATGGCTAAGATTGCTGAAAAGACTGAAGCACAATTAAAATATCAAGTAGCTGTTTCAAATGCTAAGCATCACATTCCAGCAATTGCAGGTGTTATTTCAAGAGCAACTTGTAATGCTGCTGCAGAATTAGAAGCAACTGCTATAATATCTTCAACTCAAAGTGGAGCAACTGCAAAGAGATTATCTAAGTGCAGACCAGAATGCCCAATAGTAGCTGTAACTCCTTGTGATAAGGTTGCTAGATCACTTGCATTCTCATGGGGTGTATATCCACTAGTTGCAAACAAGATGGAATCTACAGATGAAATGATGGAAAAATCAGTTCAAATAGCAGAAAAAGAAGGATTTGTTAAGAAAGGTGATACTGTTGTAATCGCTGCTGGTGTTCCAGTTGATAAGATTGGTGCTACTAACTTAATGAAAGTTTCTGTAGTAGAATAATTTTAAATTTAAATAATAAAAAGGTGCTACTATATAGTGCCTTTTTTATTTACAAAAAATTAATATTTATATAAATATAATTTAGTATATAATGTATATTAGCTTAAAAATAAGCAATAATTTAAATAGGAATAGGTGGCAACCATTCTTCGAGAGACAATGCAAATATGAAAATATTTGCATTGTCTTATTTTCTTTGTAAAAATTATACATATTGCGTTTTAAATAATCATATATTTAAAATGTAGATGGAAATAATGATTAGAAAGTGATTTAGGAGGTAGTAAAATGAGATTTTTCCAAAAAGCAATGATAAATAGTTACTACTGGAATGATGAAAAGATAAAGGATCTACATGAAGATGTTATAAAAAGAAGTATAGGAACTTATAGAGGATTTTTCTCAGAATATGGACAAGCTGTAAGAATAAACAAATTAGATTTAATAAAAGAGAAAGAAATAATTAATGATATAAATAATGAAGATAAACTTAAAAGGCATAGATATATAATGGATTTTATTAAGGATGATTCAAGTAAAGTTGTGAAGTTCACAGTTTATTTTAGTTATTTAGAAAGAACACTAATAAATTTATATAATTTTAGGTTACTGGATTGTGCCTCTATTAGAGCGGGTTAAGTTAATATACTTTAAATTTTATAAAGCAAATAAAAAAAGTTAGATATTTAAATAACCATTTATATTATACTTATTAATTGATATAATAAATATCATAAATAAAGATAATAGGAATGGTGAAGTATGAATAAAGACTCACAGTTTGTAAAAAAAAATGAAGAATATATTATGGATATAATTTCGGAAGGTTATGAAGGTGAAGGAGTAGCTAAAATAGAAAATTATCCTATATTCATAAAGGGGGCTATAATAGGAGAAAAGGTTAAAGTAAAAATTATTAAAGTTAATAATAAATATGCATTTGGAAAGATAGAAGAAATAATAGTAAAAAGTCCTTCCAGGGAAAATACAAAATGTAAAATAAGTAAAAGATGTGGTGGTTGTACACTACAACATATGAATTATAATGCACAATTAGATTTTAAATATAGAAGAGTTAAGGATTGCATTTCAAGAATTGGAGGGCTTAATGATAATATAGTCAAATATCCAATAGGAATGAAAGAAAATCCTTTTGAATATAGAAATAAAGTTCAATTACCTATAGGAATTGTTAAGGGAAAAGTGTCAATTGGCTTTTTCGAAAATCGTAGTCACAATATAATTGATATGGATGAATGTATCATTCAAAATAGAGTGGCAAATGAAATATGTAATATAACAAGACAGTGGATAATAAAACACAATATATCCACTTTTAAAATAGATGGTGTTTATAACGAAAAGGGAATTTTAAGGCATTTAATGATAAGAAGCTCTAAAGATTTAAGTGAGATAATGGTGGTATTAGTATCAGAATGTAGAAATATTCCTTATATAGATGAATATATAGATGAACTTAAGATGAAAATTAAAGGATTAAAAAGTGTAATAATAAATATTAATAATAAAAATACCAATGTAATTCTTGGAAATGAATGTATAACTGTTTATGGAAAGGATACAATACAAGATTACATAGGAGATTTCAAATTTAATATATCACCACTTTCTTTTTTTCAAGTTAATCCAGTTCAAACTGAAGTTTTATACAATAAGGCATTAGAATTTGCAAAGCTTACAGGCAATGAAAAAGTAATAGATGCTTATTGTGGTACAGGAACTATAAGTTTATTTTTATCAAAAAAATCTAAAGAAGTTTATGGCATTGAAATAATAGAGCCGGCTATTTTAAATGCTAAAGAAAATGCAAAAATAAATAATGTTAATAATGCTGAGTTTTTTGTAGGAAAATCAGAAGAAGTAATTCCTGATCTTATAAATAAGGGGATAATTCCAGATGTAATTGTAGTTGATCCTCCAAGAAAAGGTTGTGATAAAAAATTATTAGATTCTATAATTAAATCTAATATAAAAAAAATAGTTTATGTTTCTTGCGATCCTGCAACACTAGCAAGAGACTTAAAAATATTGTCACAAAAAAAATATGAAGTTAAGGAAGTTCAACCTGTTGATATGTTCCCTCAGACTAAGCATGTGGAAACAGTGTGCTTGCTATCGCGTAAATCCCCAGTTTAAGCGGGGTTCAGGGCTTTTTTGAAGATTATGTACCTGTGTTTTTAGCAGGAAAAAATGTATATAGAACCCAGAATTTCAAGATGGGGGTAAAAAATTGAGGCACCTAAGACGTGCGCGAATAGTATAAATTAAGAACTATAAAACCGCATTCTGTCTATCTATATTGGCCATGAATGCGGTTTGCTTTTTAATTACTACAAGATAATAATATTTCTTGTATTTTATTCGATCCTTTTCCTTGTGTGGAATGACTATAATCAATATTTGTTAATGAAACATTTTTGAAATATGCCTGAGCGATTTCATGTAACCTGTCAACAGACACTAAGCCTTTATTAGAATAACTTATCAGAAGGTTAACATTGTTGGACTTACAATAATCAAAGATACTAATAACTCTTAAGCCCAGATAATTATTTGGACAAAGCATATTAGTATACGGTATACTAAATATAGTAATTATTGGAGGTAATTTATGAAAGGAAAAACTTATTCAGAAGAATTTAAAAATCAAATACTAAACGAAGTAAAAGAGGTAAGAAATATTTCTTTAGTAGGAAGAAAACATGGAATATCTACTAGTACAATTTCTACTTGGATAAGTAGAACAAAGAATAAAGATAAGATTAAAGTAAAACCAGTTAGAAAAGCTTTAGTTGAGAGGAAAAATAGTATAGAAGAATTAAATGAAGTAACTCAGGAAAATGACAAATTGAAAAAAATATTAGGTGAAAAAGACTTAGAAATAGCCATTCTTAGAGACTTATTAAAAAAAGCAAACCCTCAATTAAAGATAAAATAGAAGTTGCCAATAAATATATAAATGCAGGATATTGTGTCTCTTTAGTTTTAAAAATAGTTAAACTTGGTAGATCTACATACTATTATAATATGAACTATAAAGTTAAAAATGAGGACAAGGTAAAGCCCGCTGGGCGTAAGCCAATAGGATATTCTTTAACTAAAAATAACAAAAAAGTATGTGATGATGAAATTAAGGATTATATTATAGAAGGTATTAATGGAGATGCTCAATATTATGGATATAGAAAAATAACACATTATTTAAGACGTACATATAATTTAGTTATTAATTTCAAAAAGGTATACAGGCTTTGTAAAGAATTAGACGTCCTTAGAAATCAAAGAAAAACATATCCTAAAGCTAAAAGAATATTGGCTTCTAATAGGACTGTTATTGCTTCAAATCAGGTATGGGAAATTGATATAAAATATGGATATGTTCAAGGAGAAGATAAGTTTTTCTATACTTTAAATGTAATAGATGTATTTGATAGAAGCATTATTGATTATCATATGGGACTACATTGTGAAGGAAAGGATGCTGCAGCCCTTATAAGACGTTGTCTTATTAAGCGAAATCTATTTATAGAAAGTGCAGAAAAACCTGTTATAAGAAGTGATAATGGTCCACAATTTATTAGTCATATATTTGAAGAAACATGTGCCAATTTGAATATTGAACATGAAAGAATTCCTGTAAAAACACCTAACAAGAATGCCCATGTTGAATCATTTCATAGGATTTTAGAGGATGAATGTTTTAAAATAAATGAATTTGAAACATATACTGAAGCTTATAGAATAGTTAATGAATTTATGATTTTTTATAATGAAAGAAGATTACATTCGAGTTTAGGATATATAACACCAAAGGAATTTTATAACCTTCATCTTGGAGAGAATCTACAAAAAATTTGCATAAAGATATAAAAGTGAGAAAAACTTAGAATTTAATAGATTTTATCCAATATAAAGGGGTTAATCCGGTATGTGTTGTGGCAACATTTGCTGCAATTCAAGAAGGATATTATATTAGAAAAGGACGAGAAATCGTTTAGTTTTTAAGAGAAAAATTTAAAGATGCAGGAGCAAAAAATATGAGAAAAGATATTATAATCAGACAGGAAAGTGCTAAGGACTATAAAGAAATTGTGTCATTGATTCTACGGTCTTTCCAGGAAGGTACAAATTATTCAGATGGAAGTGATATTATTGCTTTGATATAAGAAATCAGAGTGTCTAAGTACTATATTCCGGAACTGTCGTTTGTGGCGGAACTGGATGGAAAGATAGTAGGACATTTTTTGTTTTCGAAGTTCCCATTGTCCCCAAATGCAGATGGCGGGAATGGAGATGATAGTGATATTGTGATGCTGGCGCCGGTATCGGTGCATGCTGATTATTTACACCAGCATATAGGTGTCACTATGTTGACATTGGGCATTCAAAAGGTAAGAGAGAGGGGGTATAATAAAAGGGCATGGCGGTTATGTTGTTTATGACATGTATTACAATGCATAAGAGATGAAAAATGGGATTTTTAAGTAAGGCAGTAACATGATTTGAATTATGAGGTCAAGTGATTTGGCACAATGAGATAGGAGGAATTATATGATGAAAAACTTAAAGATGAGAACTGTACTAACAGGTGTGATATCGATTATAGTTGTAATTTGTATTACAATATTGTACCTTAGTGCGCAGTCGGGCATGACGGCACTAATGAAAAAGTCTGCGTTGGAAAATATGAAGTTAGAATTAAATGCGCAGGCAACGTTAATTGAGGAATATATTGACCATCAGGAGGATTTGCTGGTGGAATATAGTGTGAATCCTTTGGTAGCAGATTATTTGAAAAATCTTTCCGATCAGGATAAGCAGAAAGCAGTGCAGGAATTTACGCAGGAGTATTATGGATGTCTGGATAATTGGGAAGGGCTATATGTAGGAGAATGGAATACGCATGTTGTTGCCCATTCAAATCCGGAGGTAGTTGGTATTACAACGCGTGAAGGAGAAGGCTTAAAAGCACTTCAGGACGCTATTACAAATGCAAATGGAGTTTATAATGCGGGTATTATCGTATCACCTGCATCACAAAAATTGGCCCTTTCCATGTATTGTCCCGTTTTTGATGCAGATAATAAGACAATATTAGGTTACGTCGGCGGAGGACCATTTGCAGAAGGTCTAGAGGGGATTTTAGGTAATTTAAGAACTACAGAAAGTGAAACTGCAAAATATACCATGATTAATGTTACATCAGAGATGTATATATTTGATGATGACGAAACACTAATTGCACAGCAAATAGAAGATGAAATGTTATTGAAGGTAATAGAGCAGATAGCAGCCAACCCCGGTGTAGAAAGCGGAGATATTTTGTGTAAGAATGAGGCGGGGGAGGAATATGTTGTGTCATATCAATACAATTCCGCACATGGTTGGGCAGTCGTATCCAGAGACAGCGAAAAAAAATTATATGCAGAAGTATATGATATTATGGCAGAACTGGGAATAATATGTCTCGTTTCATGTATAATGATAGGAGGACTTTCGTGGTTATTTATTCATATCAGTACAAAACCTTTAGCAAATGTGACACAAACATTACTTAACTTAAAGGATTTAAAAATCTATAAAGAGGATAAGTTAAGAAAGTACATAGGTTGTAAAAGTGAAATCGGACAAATTGCGACAGCATTGGATTCATTAAGTGATTCCTTTAGTGATATTATAGGTACACTTGGAATATGCTCTGATTCTTTGAATGATTCGGCTGTGAAAATGACGGAATCCTCTGAAATATTAATACGGTGTGTAGAAGAAAACGCAACAGCTACGGAACAATTTTCAAAGCGTATGGTTCAGGTTAACAATACAGTGGCGCAGGTAGATGAGAAAATCGGTGAAGTTGCAACTGTGGTTTCGCAAGTGGAATCTAAGATTAAAATGGGTAATACAAAGAGCACAGAGCTGATGGATAAGGTTTTGGAAATGCGTGAACTTGCCAGTGCATCTTTGAGTAATACGAATATTAAAATCGAAGAAAATCATAATGCGATACAGGAGGCTATGGTTAATCTACAGTCTCTGACACAGATAGATGAAATGGCAAAACAGATTTTGGACATTACAAGTCAGATAAACCTATTGTCATTAAATGCATCCATTGAGGCTGCAAGAGCAGGTGAAGCAGGAAAAGGTTTTGCCGTTGTAGCAGGAGAAATCGGTAATTTGGCGAACAGTTCCTCACAGACAGTAAATGAAATTCAGGCAATTTGTGTAAAAACGAAAGAGAATATTGCCAAGGTGCAGGAATGTTTTGATAATATTATAGCATTTATGCAGAAAGACATAAAAACACAGTTTGAAGATTTTGTACAGGCTACAAATGAATATAATACATCTATTGCACAAATTCAGGAAGTGATTGACGAGGTAAGTGAATGCTCTGATGTATTTGTGCAGGCGGTTGCAAACATTCAGAACCAAATCGATAATGTTCAAAATACTCCTTCGGGTGATATTGCCAGTACAGATGGTATTATGGAAAAAGTGGAGCAGACAAGGCACACAACGGAAGAAGTGGCAGGGATTGCGAAAACAAATGAAGAAAATGCCTTGTCAATTAAGGGAATTGTGGAACGCTTTTCATATTGAGAAAAGAAAATCTTATAAAACGAAAGCACTCGGAATTCTGAGAGGTTTGCCCCACAATATGGTGCAAACCTCTCAGTTATTTAGTATATAACAGGGAACTTCCCTGTCGGCAGATGGACCAGGGTCTTTCGACCAGCCCGACCAGCAATATTGTTACCTGCTATTATAAAGGAACAGATAACAGCGGTCAATTGAAATGTGTATGGAGGTAGACAGAACTGAAAGGTAAAAAAAATTCTCATTAAATTGTATAGAAATCTACGCATTTCCCGTGTGATGAAGTAAAATAAAAGAAAAACTTTGTCTCACAGGAGGGCTTATGGGAAGGAAAGAACAAAGAATTAAAAATAAGTTAGAAAAAAATTCAATAAAAGAATGTCTGAGTATTCAAAAAAAGTTTTATCCAAGACTATTTAATAAATTTAATGAGGTAGCTGATCCACGTAATTCAAGCTATATTGATTATTCAAATCGTGTTATGTTAGGAACATTATATTTTAAATCAATATGTTCAGTTCCATCTATGCAGAGTATGACTAATTATTTTAATAAAGAAGAAGT
The DNA here is from genome assembly GCF_052066735.1 of Clostridium sp. HCP1S3_C6. Lineage (NCBI taxonomy): Bacteria > Bacillati > Bacillota > Clostridia > Eubacteriales > Clostridiaceae > Clostridium > Clostridium sp. HCP1S3_C6. The sequence continues at coordinate 92,402 of NZ_JBQHRN010000003.1, read as the reverse complement.
AGTTTCAAATATTTATAATATCCTTGGAGATAAAGAAAAGGAGTATCAGCCTCATTATGTAACGCTAAATGAATATTTAGAACGATTAAATCCTAAAGAACTTGAAAATATTCAGCATGATATAGTGTACCGAATGATTCGAAGAAAGACATTTAATGATGCTGAGTATTCAATAAAAAAACTTAGTGATGAGGAAATAAAACAAGATTGAGAAAGCAAAGCATTTTTACGCCTTTCACAAAAGTTAAAAAAGGCATATCCTAGACTTCCTATTTGTATACTTGCAGATGGACTTTATGTGTCTGAAAAAGTAATTAATAGATGCAAAGAATATAACTGGGACTATATAATTCGTTACAAAGAAGGCTCAGCATCAAGTATAGCACAAGAATATAATGCTAATGCTCAAAAATGCCACTATTTAATGGAACAGATAGCGGATTTTATAAAGCAGCTTTATGAATACTTTTTCTTAAATAAAAACGAGATAAAAAAGAAACAAAAAAATATATCTTCTGACTTGTTAGCTAGCATTAGCAGGCAACTAACAGCAAAAGATATATCAACAATTGATATGCCTTTCAGGTCTGATTATATATACTAAATCTTGCTTATTTTATTCTATATTGATATAATTTAAATATACAATCTGAGAGAAAGCATCAACCATACGGATGAGATTGGACAAAATTATGATGCTAATGTAACTGCATTCCAGAGTGGTAAAGGTGATACTATTGCTGATGAACAGGAGGTATGGGCTATGAAAATAAAAAAGATACGAGTAAAATTGTTGATAACGATGATTCCTATTATTGTTCTTTCTATGGCACTTCTTACCTATGTAAGCGTTAATCAAAGTAGAAAATTGATCAATGAACAGATTACCAATACACGAACAGCAGAACTGGAAGCACAGAATGGTAAAATGTTGGAGTATCTATCATCTGTATCAAATATGGCTGATACAATAGCCGCTTTGGTTGAGAAAGGTTATAAAGATATACCTATGTCTGAGTATGAAGAAATACTGGGTAATGTTATTATGGATAATGATATCGTACTTGGTAGTGGTTTATGGTTTGAGCCTTTTGCATATGATCCGAAAGAAGAGTATATGGGTCCATACGTTTACAAGGATGGAGATACTCTGGTAACTACATATGATTATAGCAATGCAGAGTATAACTACTTTGAACAGGAGTATTATACAATGTGTGTAAATGCCCAGGGAGCACAGTTTACAGTTCCATACTATGATGAGACTTCTAATACAATCATGTCATCCTGTGCAGCACCAATTATTGTCGGTGGAAAGTATATTGGATGTGTAACTGTAGATATTGAATTATCTACTATTACAGAGTTAATAAGTCAGATTACTGTTGGTAAATCTGGATGGGCAACACTTACTACAGGTAATGGTACATATATTGCAGGAGCAGATGAAGATAAGATAAAAAATGCAGAGAATATATTAAATGACAGTAATGCTTCGCTTGCAACCTTAGGAAATGTAATTTTGGAAAATGAAACAGGTAGTGGAGTTTACCAGGATACGAGCCTTGGAAGAATAAACGTGAACTATGCTACAATTGATTTGACTGGCTGGAAACTTTTACTTCAGTTACCTGATAAAGAATTAGTTACGCCTATTAACAGAATTATTACTGTCATGATCGTAGTTGCACTGATTGCACTTGTAGCAACGATTTTAAGCGTGGCACTAATTGTAAATAATATTTCAAAGAGTATAAGCAGAGTAAATGATTTTGCAGGTTCATTAGCTGATGGTGACTTTAGTGTAGAACATATCAAGGTTACGTCAGAAGATGAACTTGGTAGAATGAGCAATTCACTTAATAATATGTATGATAGTAATAAAGGTGTTATTCAGAAGATTAGTGATCATTCTGTTGAAATCGGAAAGAACAGTGAAGTACTAAAATCATCTTCAAAAACTCTTGAAGAGAAGTTTGAACAGATTAGCGAATTCATGAAGGAAATCAATTCATCTATGCTTTCAACAAGTGCAGCAACCCAGGAGGTAAACGCTTCTTCAGAAGAGGTATTATCGAATGTTAATTTACTGGCACAGGAAGCTGGACAAAGTCTAAAGATGGCTGATGAGATCAGAAATAGAGCGGAAATAGTTAATCAGAACAGCCAGAAATCTTTTGAATCTGCCAATACCTTATCAAAGAGATTTGAACAGAGTCTTGAGGAGAGTATTGCAAATTCGAAGGTGGTAGAAAACATTGGACAGCTTGCAGATGTTATTTCTGAAATTGCTGAACAAATAAATCTTCTCTCATTAAATGCTTCGATTGAAGCAGCTAGAGCTGGTGAAGCAGGTAAAGGATTTGCGGTTGTAGCAGCAGAAATAGGAAGCCTTGCTAACAATACAGCAGAAACAGTTGCTCAGATCAAGAATACCATTTCTGATGTTAGAGGTGCATTTGAAGGATTATTAGACGAAGCAAATGAAATGCTTAGCTTTTTGAAAAATACAGTAAGTCCTGATTACAGCAGTTTTGTTGATGTAGCAAAACAGTATGGACAAGATGCAGAGAGCATTGATGAAACATCAAATAAGCTTTCAAAAATGTCAGATGCGATTAGAGAGATCATGCAGGAAGTGACGGATGCAATACAGAATATTGCAGAAGCTACGCAGGTTACGACAGAGTTAAGTACAGATATCATGGATAACATTGAAAAGGTTTCAGAGAATGTTTCAGGTATTGCAGAAATGTCTCATGAACAGGATTCTATTGCAAAAGATCTAGGAGAAGTAGTGGGTAAGTTTACACTTTAATAAATAGTTGGTTTTCTCTCTGATTTCATAAATATGATGGCAAGGTGAAATTTGAACAGGAACAGGATAGATTTGTGGTAAAAGGTTTTTTGAACTGTAAGAACTGGTGTCAGGGGATTGCATGAAGCAGTTTATTATTGTAATGAAAAAGGCTGAACAATCAAGTTCAGCCTTTCATGAGTAGAATATAGAATTTCTAATATGACCGAATAATAACTGTATAAAAAAGTGTTGACAATCCAAGTTGTTTGATGAACAAAAAAGAATTATTTGTTCTACCATAATAATCTGTAATTTAGGAAGATCCTACAAGTCTTTACATATCTATTTATTTGTAAATATTAGTTTTTATAATGCAGGTAATCTGGTTGTTTACCTGCATTCTTTATATTTCATACTAATTTCTGTTTTTTACATTAAGTTTAAATATATATAAGGGCAAAGAAATTATTTATGTATTTTGACGATAATATGTTTTATAACTTACAAATAAAGGAATTAATAAATATTGAATAATGTAAAAAATCTGTAAAAAAGAGTAGTATTTTACAAAAATACAAGATAAAATGTAATATAATATAGTATAACATATACAATAGTTACACTATAGGGGGGATACAGATATGGACAATAAAATAATTATAACAGGAGTTAATGCAAATAATATATTTGATCAAAGTATTATTTCTAAATTAGAAGATATATACGAACTCACAATAAGTAAACCTACAGATAAAGATATAAAAGAAAATATTGAAGAATATGAACCAACTGCTGCAATTTTATGTGTTGCTGAAGATGGCGATATATCATTGCAAGTATTTAATATAATTAAAAAGAATAGTAATATTCCAGTGTTGATAATTGGAACAGTTTCTGCATGTGCTGCAGCAGAAGAGGCTATAGGAAAAGAGAACATTATTTATGAGATAATTCCCCCTTTTGGAGTAGTTGAGATTCAAGTAGCTTTAGATGAATATTTTGAACAACAAAAATTAGAAAATAATGAAAATGATGATTTTGATTTTGATGATTGTCTTGATGAGGAACCAAAAGATCAAGTTCAATTTAGTGAAGGCTATAATTATTATGAAAATGAAAGTGAAAGTGATTATGGAACTAAAGCTGTTGATAATTATATGCACAATGATAATGAGAAAAAAAAGATATTAATAATTGATGATGACATAAAGGTACTTAGACTTATGAATGTATATTTATCTGATAAATATGATGTGACAATTATGAAAGATGGTCGAAGTGCTAGGAGATATTTAAGAACAAATATTCCACATTTAATATTATTAGATTATGTTATGCCATTAGAAGATGGTCCTGAAGTATATAGAAAAATTAAGTTGGTTGATAGACTTAGAAAAATACCTATTTTCTTTTTAACAGGGGTTGCAGATAGTAAAAAGGTAAAAAAGGTTCTTGAATTAAAACCAGAGGGATACATATTAAAGCCTGTAAGACGTAATGAATTGTTAGAAAGGTTAGATAGTTTTTTTAGCACGTATATTTATTGATATTATTATTTTAATATTATTAATAAAAAAATAAAGGATATGATGAAAATGAAGGAAGATGATAGAATACCAAATAAAAATGTATTGGATGATATTATATATACAAATGATAAATGTATAGGATGTAATAAGTGTATATCAGTGTGTCCAGTTCCATTTGCCAATGTTGTTGTTCAAAATCAAAAAACTGGAGCAAGAATGGTAAAAGTTAATACAGATAAATGTATCGTATGTGGTAAGTGTATTGAAGTATGTAACCATGGAGCAAGGACATATAAGGATGATAGTAAAAAATTTTTTATAGATTTAGTAGCGGGAGAAAAAATAACAGTTTTAATTGATCCAGCATTTAAATTTAAATATGAAGATATATATTATAACGTTATTGGTTACCTTAAGTATTTAGGTGTTTCTCATGTATATAATACAGCATACGGATCTGATATATTAACATGGCTTTATGCTGATTTCTTAAAAGATAATAATTATAACGGATATATATCATCTACTTGTCCTATAGTTATTAATTATATTGAAAGATATAAACCTGAACTTATTAATAAACTTATGCCATTTCATAGTCCTTCCATTTGTACAGCAATATATGCTAAAAAGTATCTTGGTGTTTCAGACAAACTAGCTTTAATTACTCCATGTATACAGAAACAAGAAGATGTAAATGGAAATGATGTCATATCATATCATATTACATTTAATGGATTATGCAACATGATAAATGGTATAAATATAGAAAAATATGAAGGAAAAGAAGAAAATACTTTTGGTAATGGTGCTGTTTTTTGTTTGCCAGGAGGAATTAAGGATAATATAGAAAGTGTGTTAGATTTTAATTATGGTGTTTTATCTATTCATGGTTGCAATGATGTAAAATCTTATTTGGATACATATAAGAAGTATGTTAATAATCAAATTATGTTACCAACATTAATAGAAGCATCTAACTGTGCAAAAGGATGTGTTGGTGCTATAACAACTGGAAGATTAGAAAAAGAAAATACAACATGGATTTCAGCAAATAAGTTTAAAAGACAGTTTGCTCAGAAAAATAAATATTATATACAGTATGTTAAGTTTGAAGAACGTATTAATAGAATGAATAAAATCTTTGAAAAATTAAATAAAGAGGATTTTAAAAGAAATTTCTCCTGTGATTCTTCTAAGAAAATTGTAAAAGAAAATAAATTATCACAAGAAGAAATTAACAATGTATATAATTCTATGTATAAGTATACAGCTGAAGATAGAAGGAGAAATTGTAGTGCATGTGGTTATAGGTCATGCAAGGATATGGCAGAAGCTATTGCCCATGGATACAATAGTAAAGAAAATTGTGTTTTCTATATACAAAAAAAGGTCATAAGAGAGAAAAAGCGACTTGAAGAATTATACAAAAAAACATCTTCAATTAACGAAGAGCTTATTAAAGAAGCAAAGCTTAAAACAAATTTTGTAGCTAATATGAGTCATGAAATAAGAACTCCTATGAATGCTGTTATTGGAATGGCGGAAATGGCTTTGAGAGGAAATTTAGACAATGATCAGAGAAAATACATAAATGAAATAAAAACTTCTGGTAAAAATCTTTTGACAATAATTAATGATATATTGGATTATTCTAAGATTGCTTCAGGTAAAATGGAATTAAGTGTTAATTCTTATGAAATATTATCATTACTTAATGATGTTATTAGTGTTATTAATGTAAGAATACAAGATAAAGATTTAGACTTGTTAGTAGACATAGATCCAACTATACCAAGAAGATTGTTGGGTGATGATGTAAGAATAAGACAAATGATGATAAATATACTAAATAATGCAGTAAAGTTTACACCAAGTGGTACAGTAACTATTAGAGTTTCCTATGAAAGGCAAGAAAAATCAATTATTAATTTAATAGTAGAAGTTGAAGACACTGGTATAGGAATAAAAGAAGAGGATTTAGATAAATTATTTGTTTCTTTCCAGCAGTTAGATAGTAAAAAGAATAGAAATGTTGAAGGAACAGGATTAGGACTTGCTATTACTCAGATGATTGTACAACAAATGGGAGGAGAAATAACAGTTAATAGTACATATGGAAAGGGATCTAATTTTAGTTTTTGCATACCACAAATGATAGATGTTGATGAAAGTTCAATATTAGTAGGCGATAAGGATACAAAAGTAGCATTTATGTTATCAAAGGATGCAGAAATTGATTCTCTATCAAGTATATTAACAAAACTAAACATAGAATATTTTGTTTGTAATAGTATACAAGATATTAAGTATGCATATCTTAATGGTGTTAAATTTATTTTTATTGGATACTATAAATATAATAATGATGTGAAAGATTATATAAAAAGCCTTAAAGACGTAAAGGTAAGAGTTATAGTAGACAAAAGGTATGATGATGTTGACGAAACTATAGACAATTTAAATCTACCAATAACATGTATGAGTATTGCATCTGTATTAAATAACAAAGAAATTTATGAATATGAACAAAATAAGGAAAACGATTATTTGTTATTTGAGGCACCAGAAGCTAATATATTAATTGTAGATGATAATGTTACTAATTTAACTGTAGCAGAAGGACTATTAGAGCCTATTAATATGAAGATAAAAACAGCAACTAGTGGTGAAGAAGCAATTATGCTTGTAAAGAAAAAAGATTATGATATTATCTTTATGGATCATATGATGCCAATAATGGATGGAGTTGAAGCTGCAAAAATTATTAGGAGCTTAGATGGAGATAAATATAAAAAGGTTCCTATTATAGCACTTACTGCAAATGCAATGAAAGATGCCCAAGAAATGTTTATTAGGGAAGGAATGAATGATTTTGTTGCAAAGCCAATTGAAATGAGAAGTATTGTATCAAAAATTAGAAAGTGGCTTCCAGATTATAAAATTAAAAAATGTACTAATTCAAATTTAGATAATAAGGTAGATGAAATAATTAAAATTGATGGATTAGATGTATCAGTAGGATTATCTTATACACAAACAGAAAAAATTTATAAAAAGGCTCTTAGAGACTATTATAGAGATATAGAGAAAAAATCAGATTTGATAGAAAAATATGCAAAGGATAATCTTATTCATGAATACACAATAGAAGTACATGCGTTGAAGAGTTCATCTAAAATAATTGGAGCTGTAGAACTTTCAAATATGGCAAGGGATTTAGAAGAAGCAGGAAATAATAATGATATAGATAAAATAAAAAATGAAACACCTAAATTGATAAAACTATATAGAAGTTACTTAAGTGTTTTAGAACCTTATGGACAAGATGAAAAAACTCAAGAACCTACGGAAAAAGTTACAGATGAACAGTTAAAACAAGAAGTAGAAAAGTTGTTAACTGCTATTAAGAATTTTGATATTGGAGAGGCTGAAGAGATAGCAAATAGAATATCATCATTTGAAATTAATGAAGAAAATCAAAAACATTTTAACGAAATAAATTCATTAATTGAAGAATTGGAATATGAGGATTGTGAAAACAAATTAATAGATTGGCTTAGTAGTATTTAAAGTCAAGCATAGCTTAAAGTCAAGCAATGCTTGACTTTTATAGTTTTAAGTTCCTCCATTGAGTAGGAGTATATCCTGTTTCGCTTTTAAATATTTTGCTAAAATGGCATTGATCACAAAAACCTAAAAGTGTTGATATTTCAAGAATACTTTTATTACTATCAAGCAAAAGCGTTTTGCCACGCTCTATCTTTATTTTTTTAAAATAGCTCATTACAGAAGTATTCATATTTTTTCTAAAACATGAGGATAAGTAACCTGTTGAAATATTTAAATCATTTGCTATTTCTTCAAGAGACAGATGGTTTTCTAGGTGAGTATAAAGATACGAGATAATTTTGTTAATAATAAAATTATCAGTAACTTCTACAGAATTTATTAAAATATCAAAATAGGAAGTTGCCATTTGTATTTCAATTTTTTGCAGAGCTCTTATATCATTGCAATTTTGAATGGATTTATAATATTTATTGTATAAGGGATGAAGATATTGTTTAGAAGGTCCCTTTTTTATAATTTCTCTTATAAATAGTGCATTCCAAATAATAAGATCATTCTTTTTTGTAATAATAGGTACATTTTCTTGTATTTCTAATTTCTGCTTATGTTCTATTATAGAAAGTAATTTTTGTTTATCTTTAGTTTCTATTGCAAAGAAGACGTCATCATTAAAAAAATATTCATCAGAAGCAAAAACATCATACATACATAATCACCACCTTAAAAATACATAATTATATATACAAAATATATAGTAAATATACAAATTATTCAATGGGATTGTCAAAAATTATATATTAATTTATGAAAAGTGTACAAAAATTATTGTATTTGTTTTGTAACCTTTTACAGTTGATGTAAACATTTTTATGATGTATAATCAACTTGTTGAGAAATTAAGAACAATGTTAATGAATTACATAATTGCAATTAAGTAATATCATTAATGTAAATGATTTAGTAATCAAAAAATAATAATATATAAATATTTAGGAGGAGAAAATAATATGGCAGATCTTTCATTACGTAACATTTGGAAAATATATCCTGGAGATGTGGCAGCAGTAAAAGATTTCAATTTAGAAGTTGAAGATAAGGAATTTATCGTATTTGTTGGACCATCTGGTTGTGGTAAATCTACAACACTTAGAATGATAGCAGGATTAGAAACAATCTCAAAAGGAGAATTATATATTGGAGGTAAACTTTGTAATGATTTACCACCAAAAGAAAGAGACATAGCAATGGTTTTCCAAAGTTATGCATTATATCCACACATGAGTGTTTATGATAACATGGCATTTGCATTAAAATTAAGAAAAACACCTAAAGAAGAAATTGATAGAAAGGTTAGAGCAGCAGCTAAGAGCCTTGATATAGAACATTTATTAGATAGAAAGCCAAAGGCTTTATCTGGAGGTCAAAGACAAAGAGTTGCTCTTGGTAGATCTATAGTAAGAGAAGCAAAGGTATTCTTAATGGATGAACCTTTATCAAACTTAGATGCTAAACTAAGAGTTCAAATGAGAGTTGTAATATCTAAACTTCATCAACAATTAGGAACTACATTTATATATGTAACACATGACCAAACTGAAGCTATGACAATGGGTACAAGAATAGTAGTTATGAAAGATGGTATAGTTCAACAAGTTGATACTCCACAAAATATCTACAATTTCCCAGCTAATATATTTGTTGCTGGATTTATGGGAAGTCCTCAAATGAACTTCTTTGATGGACAAATTTTAGAAGAAGACGATAAGCTATATGCAACAATTGAATCTCAAAAGATTTTATTACCAGAAGAAACTGCAAAAGTTCTTAAGAAAGAAAATCTTGCAGGAAGAGAAGTTACATTTGGTATAAGACCTGAAAATATTGAATTAGATAGTGAATATGAAAGCTCTGCAAATCACCAAGCAATAAATGCTAGAGTAGAAGTAGTTGAACTTATGGGAGCTGAAAGTTATATTCATACTAAAGTTGATAACAAGGCTTTAACTATAAGAGTTAATGGTACTACTGATTATAAAGTAGGACAAGCTGCTAAGATATATATGGATGCATCAAAGATTCATGTATTTAACAAAGAAACTGAAATGAGAGTAATCTAATTAAATGAACAGTATTAATTTACTAATGAATAATATTAGTGAAATATCTAATATTCCATTTTCTTTGAGCTTCAAGGAAAAGGAAATATATAGGACTGCTGATTTTAAAGAATATACTAAAAAAGTATATAAAGATTTTCTTGTTGGAAATAAGGAATATAGGTTAACAATAAGTGAACAGGATGAGAGGGTTTTGCCCCTTCTTGTTCATTTTGTTAAAGATGCAGTTTTAGATATGAATTTAAAAAAGGATAGTCTTATTTTAGATGTTTTACAGGGGGAAAATATTAACGAAGTAAGGTTCTTGTCTGAATATCCATCTCTTTCAAAAGGATTTAGTATTATTGTAATATATGTTGAAGAAGAACTAGAAGAAATTATGGACTTGGTAGAAATAGGATATGAGGGGATAAATACTATTAAGGTAATATTTGATGGTAAATTAATAATATTAGGACATTTAGATAATGCTAAGGAACATGCAGAAAGTATTAAAGAATCATTAACTTGTGAATTTTTTCAAAAATGCATTATAAGTTATGGGTATGTTGATAAATATATGCACATAAAAGATATTTATGAAAGATGTAATAGGCGCATCAATATTGCAATTAAACTTAATATGAGTAATATTGTTCTTGATGAAAAAGCATTATTATTTGAAGAGTTAATTGGCGATATAGACATAAATAGCAAGAAAAGACTTGCTAACAATTATTGTAATGGATTTGATAAAATTGATGCAGAAATGTTAAAAACTATTGATACTTTTTTAAAATGTGGCTTGAATTTAAGTGAAAGTGCTAAAGAATTATATATTCATAGAAATACATTAATATATAGATTAGATAAAATACAAAAAGAAACTGGCTTTGATATAAGAAATTTTAATGATGCAGTTATATTCAAAATAATATTATTTGTGTGGAAAGAATATAAAGATTAAGAAATATTTAATAAAATATTAATAAATTGAAAACAATCATTAATTTTGTTAAGAAATTGAGAACAACACTTGAAAATGTTTGCAAGTTATAGTAGAATAAATTTGGGAACGGTACCAAGGGCAATGTAAATGTAAACAATGTAAATAACGTACTATTCTTTATAACAAATTGGTAACAATAATAATAAAAATATTACAAAAATATTACAAAAAGTCATTTTTTGATGTATAATAAATATTGTGAAAAAATTGTTTCATGTTTATGTATACGTATTAAATGATTAAGAGAATTGCTTATAAAACCTATAAAATAAAAAGGGTTTTGTTATATAAGAAAATGAGGAGGAGTAAATATGAGCAAACGTACAAAAGTTCTTGCAACTGTTATGGCTGCAATGACATTAACAACTGCATTTATGGGATGCGGAAGTAAGAGTTCAGATTCTAGTAAGGGAGAAAAGACATTAACAGTATGGTCTCACTTAAAAACAGCTGAAGTTAATAAGTTAAGAGAAAAAGCTGAAAAATGGGGAGAAGAAAATAACGTAAAAGTTACTGTTCAAGAAGATACTGCTGAAATGCAAGATGCTATAACAGCATTACAAAGTTCTAAGGGACCAGATTTATATTATGGTTTAGCAAATGATAACTTAGGTACTTATCAAAAAGCAGGAGTTCTTGCTGAAGTTAAATCAGGATTCATTAATGAATCAGATTATACAAGCAAAAATGTTATAAATGCTGTAACTATTGATAACAAGCAATATGCTGTTCCAATAGCTCAAGAATGTGTAGCATTATTCTATAATAAAGATAAAGTTGCTGAAGCACCAAAAACTATGGAAGAAGCTATAAAGATAGGTAAAGAAAAAGGATTTATGTTTAATGCTAGTGACTTCTATTTAACTTTTGGGTTCTTATCAGCTAATGGTGGATATGTATTCAAGGATAATGATGGATCTCTTGATACAGATGATATCGGACTTGCAAATGCTGGAGCTATTAAAGGATTCGAAACTTTAAAAAAATTTGTAGATGACAAGTTAATTGCCGCAGATATTACTGATGATATTGCTAAAGGAAACTTTACAGATGGAAAAACTTCATTATATATCTCTGGACCATGGTCTGTTGCAGATTGTAAATCAGTTAATTTAGGAATAGCTGAACTTCCAACAATAGATGGAAAACCAATGAAACCATTCTTAGGAGTTCAAACTGCATTCGTAAGTGCAAAATCTGATCAAGACAAGCAAGATTTAGCTTGGGATTTATTAAAATATTTAAATAAGGAAATGCCAGATGACTTATTAACTGAAGGTAACAGACTTCCAGTTCTTAAATCTGCACAAGAAAGCGATGTATATAAATCAAATGAATACATGAAGGCATTCTCTAAACAAGCTGAAATAGCAATACCAATGCCAAATGTTAGAGAAGTTCAATGCATGTGGACTCCAGGTGCTAACAACTTAAAGGCTCTTTTAAATGGTTCACAAGATGCTAAGACATCAGCTGAAAAAACTGTTGAACAAATTAAAGAAGGTATTAAACAACAATAATTAAAGTATATAAATAAATTTATATAATAATGGTTAGGGGGGGTAAAGCCCCCTCTAATTCTTGTAAGTTATCATAGAAAGGAGAATTGTTATGAATAAACGTAAAAGTCAAGACACAGGTAAAGCATTGGCTTTCTTAGCTATACCATTATTATCTATCTTGATTTTATCTGTTTTACCTATACTATATACTGTATGGTTGGCATTCACAGATAAGACAATAATTTCAGGAGATACAGTTAATTTTGTAGGTTTAGCTAACTTTGTAGATGTTTTCAAGGGACCTTTTAGTTCTGTATTTTTCCCAGTGTTTGGATGGACAGTTGTATTTGCAGTAATATCAACTTTTGGTTCATTCTTTGTGGGATTAATAATGGCTATGTTGGTTAACAATAATAATATTAAGGAGAGAGGAGTATATAAGGCAATTTTAATTTTACCATGGGCACTTCCAGTAACTGTTGCTATTCTTTCATGGCAAGGTTTATTAAATGGTAGTTATGGTGCAATTAATAATATGCTATTAAATATTCACATTATAAGTGAACCAATTCAATGGCTTACTGATCCAACTTGGGCAAGAATAGCTTTATGTTTTGTAAATATATGGCTTGGATTCCCATATCAAATGAATATTTGTTTAGGTGCTTTAGCATCAATACCTAAAGAATATTATGAAGCAGCCGATGTTGATGGAGCAAGTAAAGCAACACAATTTTTCAAAATTACATTACCATCAATTGCTCAAACTGCGTATCCATTATTAATCACATCATTCTCATTTAACTTTAATAACTTTGGGTCTGCATACCTTGTAACTAGTGGTTTACCAGCAAGATCTGATAGTCAATGGGCTGGTTATACTGATATCTTAGCATCTGTTAACTTTAAGTTGGCATCTACATTAGGTAAGTATCAAACAGCTTCTACAATTAGTATTATAGTATTTGTTATTCTAGCTACAATATCTTATTTACAAATGAGAATGACAGGTCAATTCAAGGAGGTTGAATAACATGCAGATAGCATCAAAGAATAATAGTATTGAAGGCCAATACAAGTATGTTGAAAAAATAACTCCAAGAGAAAAATTAATTGCATGGCTTTCTAGAATTGTAATATGGTTAGTAATACTAATAGTATTATTCCCAATAGTGGCAATATTTTCAGCATCAGTAGCTGAAGGAACTTCTTTTGCTACAAGTACAAGTATTTTTCCAAAAACTTTTACTATGGCTAACTATAAGTCAATATTTACAAGTACTGACTTTTTAATATGGTTAAAGAATTCACTTGTTGTTTCATTATCTGTAGGTGTAATTCAATTAGCATTATCTGTTCCAGCTGCATTTGCTTTTTCTAAATTAAAATTTAAATTTAGAAATCAAGGATTAATGGCATTATTAATTCTTCAAATGTTCCCAACTACAATGGCATTACCTGCTATTATAACAGTATGTATGCAACTTGGATTTATGGATCATCTTTTCACAATAATATTATTACAAGCAGGTGGTAGTGCTTATAATATATGGCTTATGAAGGGATATATGGATGGTATTCCTGATGATCTAGTAGAAGCAGCATATGTTGATGGTGCAACTACTTTACAAGTGTTTACAAAGATTGTATTACCATTAATGAGAAATATGTTACTTGTTGTATTCTTATTTGCTTTTATTAATGCATATAGTGAATTTATATATAGTAAAGCATTATTAAAAGATGCTAGTGTACAAACTTTAGCAACAGGTTTACAATCATTTATTAAAGATAAATTCTCATCTAACTGGACACAATATTCAGCAGCTGCAATATTATCATCAGTCCCAGTAGTAGCATTATTCATGGGATTACAAAAATATGTAGCAACTGGATTAACTGCAGGTTCAGTTAAGGGCTAATATTTAATTTATTATAGTAATTAAAGGTATGATATTTCTTAGATAACTTATGAGTGGTTTTAGTTCCTGCTTAAAAATAAGCAGGAACTATTTAAACCCTATTTTCGGTATCGTTACCAATGTTTCGATATTATTTAAGAACATGGGGGGATAATATGAATATTAAAGATATAGCAAGGTTATCCGGGGTAGGAGTAAGTACAGTATCAAGGGTATTAAATAATCATAGTGATGTTAAGGATAGTACAAGGGAGAAAGTAAAGAAGGTAATAAGGGAAAGTAACTATGTTCCAAATAATAGTGCTAGAATATTAAAACAAAATAACACTAATAATATTGGTGTTTTAGTAATGGGTGTGTTTAACCCATTATTCTCAGAAATGACAAATATTATTGGAAATATAATTAATGGATCAAAATATACAATGATATTTGAACAAAATGATTATACAAAAGAAGATGATTTTGATACATTACAGTCGCTTATAAAAGAAAAACGATTGCAAGGAGTAATTTGCCTTGGAGGAAACTTCAATTCAGAAAGAAGAATGACATTAAAGGCATTGGGTATACCAATAGTACTTACATCAGTAAATACTATTGTAGATGAGGATAAAGATGGATATTCATCAGTAGGAGTAGACAATGAAAAATCAGCGTATACTGCTACTAGATATTTAATAGATTTAGGGCATAAAGATATTGCTATAATGATTGGGCAAAAAAAAGATACAGGAATTAGTAATCTGAGGCTTAACGGATATAAGAAGGCACTAATTGAAGCAGGAATTAATATTGATGAAGGTAACATCTTGGAAGGAAATTATAGTACCAGACTTGCTTATGAAGTTATGAGAAAATTTTTATGTTCAGGTAAAAAAATTTCTGCAGTGTTTGCAATATCAGATTTTATGGCTATAGGAATTGCTAAAGCTGTTGTGGATAGTGGTTTAGAAATAGGTAAAGATATTTCAATTATAGGTTTTGATGGAATGGATGTAAGTGAATTTTATAATCCAGGGATAACAACAATAAGTCAGCCTAAAATAGAAATAGCAACCAAAAGTGCCAATGTTTTATTGGAACTTATAAATAATAGAAATTCAAAAAATAAGCATATAGTTTTGGAAACAAAATTAATAAAAAGACAATCTTGTAAAAAAAATTTGTTATAATATATCTAAGAAAAATTATTAAGAGAGGATGATGATTAATGGAAAGATCTGCTGGAGTATTAATGCACATATCTTCACTACCAGGGAAATTTGGAATAGGAACTTTTGGAAAGGAAGCTTACAAATTTGCTGATTTTCTTAATAAAGCAGGAATGAAATATTGGCAACTATTACCTGTTGGACATACTAGTTATGGAGATTCTCCATATCAATGTTTTTCTGCTTTTGCTGGTAATCCTTATTTTATAGATTTTGATAAGCTTGTGGAAGAGGGACTTTTAGAGGAAAAAGACTACATTGATGTAGATTTTGGAGTAAATAAAACTAGAGTTGATTATGCATTAATATTTGAAAGTAAATATAAAGTATTAAAGATAGCATATTCTAATTTTAGTAAAAAGGGAAAATTTAAAGAATTAAAAGAAGAATTCAAAAAATTTAAAAAAGAAAACAAGTTCTGGCTTGAGGATTATGCATTATATATGGCAGTTAAAAATCATTTTGATTTAAAGAGTTGGTCTGAATGGGATGATGACATAAAGAAAAGAGAACCTAAAGCATTAGCAAAATATAAAAAGGAATTAAAGGATGATATTGAATATTGGTCTTTCCTTCAATTCTTATTCTTTAAACAATGGTATGAATTAAAAGCATACGCTAATGATCTTGGTATTGAATTTATAGGAGATATTCCTATATATGTTGCATATGACAGTTGTGATACATGGAGTCATCCTGAAAACTTCCAAATGGATATGAAGAAGTTTGAACCTACAGTTGTTGCAGGTTGCCCACCTGATGCATTTTCTGAAACAGGACAATTATGGGGAAATGTTATATATGACTGGGATAAAATGAAAAAAGACAAATATACTTGGTGGGTATCAAGAGTTAGAGAAAGTTTAAAATTATATGATGTTTTAAGAATTGATCACTTTAGAGGTTTTGAAGCATATTGGGCAATACCATATGGTGATGATACAGCAATAAATGGTAAGTGGGTTAAAGGACCAGCTATGTCATTATTTAAGGAAATCAAAAAGCAACTTGGAGATATTAATGTTATAGCTGAAGATTTAGGGTTCTTAACAGATGAAGTTATTGATTTCTTAAGAGAAACAGGATATCCAGGAATGAAAATACTACAATTTGCATTTAATGGAGAAGGAGATAATGATTATCTTCCACAAAATTATGGAAGAAATTGCATAGCTTATACTGGAACTCATGATAATGATACTTTTGTAGGTTGGTTTACTGAAAGTTCATCAACAGAAGAAGCAACTATAGCTAAAACTTATTTAGGTTTAAATAGCGAAGAAGGCTATAACTGGGGCTTTATTAGAGGTGTTTGGTCAAGTGTTGCAGATGTTGCTATAGCACCAATGCAAGATTTTCTAAATCTTGGAGCTGAAACTAGAATGAATACGCCATCTACAACAATGGGAAATTGGCAATGGAGAGCTGAAGATGGAAGCTTTGATAATGCTTTAGCTGACAAGATTTATGAAATGAATATTTTAACAGGTAGATTTTTCCCAGAAGTTATTGAAGAAGATGAGGATGAGGAAGAAGAAGAAAAATAATACATTGTTAAATAGTTGACAAAGAAAATAATTAGTAATATTATATATATAAAATAGAATAATTCTTCGGGGCAGGGTGTAATTCCCTACCGGCGGTAAAGCCCGCGAGCAATTATTAATAATTTTTGCAGATTTGGTGTAATTCCAAAGCCGACAGTATAGTCTGGATGAAAGAAGATGTAGTTTAAGGTATTTTATATTATTTTAATTTGTATTTTTGCTCTGAAATATTTATATTTCAGAGCTTTTTTTTATAAATATATAAATTATGTTTGCTGTCCTAATCTTTATTAAGATTAGGATTTTTTTATTAATTTTGTGAGGTGATACTAATGATAACAGATAAAGATAAGGAATATATGGGTATTGCATTAGAATTAGCTTCTAAGGGAATGGGGCATGTAAGTCCTAATCCTATGGTAGGGGCTTTGATAGTTAAAGATAATAATGTTATAGGTTCTGGATATCACATGAAGTATGGAGAAGGGCATGCAGAAGTAAATGCATTTAAAAATGCAGAAGAATTTGATGTGTCTGGTGCAACTATGTATGTAACACTTGAACCCTGTTCTCATTATGGTAAAACACCTCCATGTGCAAAAAAAATAATAGAAAAAAAGATAAGAAGGGTGGTAATAGGAACCCTTGATCCTAATCCTCTTGTTGCAGGAAAAGGAGTTTATATGTTAAAGGAAGCTGGTATTGAAGTAGAGTGTGGCGTTTTAGAGGATGAGTGTTTAAAATTAAATGAAGTGTTTATGAAATATGTAGTAACTAAAAGGCCTTTTGTACTTATGAAAAGTGCTATGTCTCTTGATGGAAAAATAGCTACAAAAACTGGTGAGTCAAAGTGGATATCTGGGGAAGAATCAAGAAAAAATGTGCACATATTAAGAAAGCAATATTCTGCAATTATGGTAGGAGTAAATACAGTAATTAAAGATAATCCAAGTCTTACTTGCAGGATTGAAGAAAATATAAATCCTATAAGAATTATAGTAGATAGCAAATTAAGGACGCCATTTGATTCTAACATTGTTAAAACAGCTAATGATGTTAAAACCATAATTGCATGTACAAGTTCTGCTTCATTTGAAGATAGAAAAAAGTTTGAAAATATGGGCGTACAGATTTTAGTTTGTGCTGAAGATAGTGAAAAAAGAGTATGTTTAAATGATTTAATTGAAAGGTTAGGACAACTTAATATAGATAGTGTTTTACTTGAGGGAGGAGCTACGCTAAACTTTTCAGCATTAAAAAGTAATATAGTTGATAAAATTCAGATGTATATAGCACCAAAGATAATAGGAGGAAATAATGCTAAGGGACCTATAGCTGGTGATGGAATTGATAAACTTAGTAAGGCCTTTAAGCTTACAAATCTCCAATATAAAAAAATGGGTCAAGATATATTAATAGAAGGATATATGGATAAAGGTAAAAAGGAGGATTAGATATGTTTACTGGAATTATAGAAGAAGTGGGAAAAGTAGCTTTCTTAGAAAGAAATGCTAATAATTCACAAGTAAAGGTAATGGCTAAAAAGGTGCTTAAAGAAACAAAACTTGGAGATAGTATAGCTGTAAATGGTGTTTGTTTAACAGCAACTCATATTGGCAGTGATTACTTTATTGCAGATATTATGGATGAAACATACAGAAGAAGTAATCTTGGCAATTTGAGAAAAGGTAGCATTGTAAATTTGGAAAGAGCTCTTACATTGCAGTCTCGATTAGGAGGGCATATAGTAACTGGTCATATAGATGGTACAGGAAAGATAGAAAAAACATATAAAGAAGATATAGCTACATGGATTGTAATAAATACATCTATTGAATTACTTAAATATATAGTGGAAAAGGGTTCAATAGCTATTGATGGAATAAGTCTTACTGTGGCATATGTTTCTTCTGAATGTTTTAAGGTATCAATAATTCCTCACACAGGTGAAGAAACTACATTATTGACTAAAAAAGTAGGGGATATAGTAAATATTGAATGTGACATTGTAGGAAAATATATAGAAAAGTTTATTAATAATAAAAATGAAAAAAATACAAAACAAGATTCAATAAGTGAGAAATTTTTGCTTGAAAATGGTTTCCTTTAATAAAAATAAGAAAAGATGAAAGGTGTGATAAATGTGGAAAAGTTTAATACAATTAATGAGGCCCTTGAAGATTTAAAAAATGGAAAAATAATAGTGTGTATTGATGATCCAGATAGAGAAAATGAAGGTGATTTAATATGCGCAGCTGAATTTGCAACTAAAGAAAATGTTAATTTTATGGCATGTTTTGCAAAGGGATTAATATGCATGCCTATGAGTAGCTACTATACTGAAAAACTATCACTTGAGCAAATGGTAACAAATAACACAGATAATCATTGTACTGCATTTACTGTTTCAATTGATCATATTGATACAACTACTGGTATTTCTGCAGAAGAAAGAGGAATAACAGCTAGAAAATTAGTTGAAGATAATGCTAAAACTGAAGATTTTAGAAGGCCAGGTCATATGTTTCCTCTTAAAGCTAAGAATGGTGGTGTCCTTGAAAGAAGAGGTCATACAGAAGCTACAGTAGATTTAGTTAAGCTTGCTGGATTAAAGGAATGTGGCTTATGTTGTGAGATTATGAGAGATGATGGCACAATGATGAGAACAACTGAACTTTTAGAATTTGCTAAAAAGCATAAACTTAAAGTAATAACAATAGCACAACTTATAGAATACAGAAAGAAGCATGAAAGAATAATGAAAAGAGTTACTTGTGCTAAATTACCAACAAAATATGGAGATTTTAAAATCTATGGTTATGTAAATAAAATAAATGGAGAACACCATGTGGCATTAGTTAAAGGTGAAATAAATGATAATGAACCTATACTTACAAGAGTACATTCTGAATGCCTTACAGGAGATGCACTTGGTTCTAGAAAATGTGACTGTGGTGAACAATATGATGCAGCTATGAAAAAAATACAGGAAGAAGGGAAAGGAATACTTGTTTATCTAAGACAAGAAGGAAGAGGTATAGGGCTTATTAATAAACTTAAAGCATATGCACTTCAGGATCAAGGTTATGATACAGTAGATGCTAATATAGCGTTAGGGCTTCCTGTTGATGCAAGAGATTATACGGTAGGTGTTCAAATACTTCAGGATTTAGGAGCTACAAAGCTTAGACTTATGACAAATAATCCTAAGAAGATAGAGGGGCTTGAAGAGTATGGAATTGAAATAATAGAGAGAGTTCCATTAAAAATAAAACCAAACAAGAATGATGAATTTTATTTAAGAATTAAGAAAGAAAAAATGCAACATATGTTATAAATTTTAAAATTAATTTAATAAAAAGGAAAGGTGAATAAAATGAATATAATAGAAGGAAAATTAGTAGCAAAAAATATAAAGATAGGAATAGTAGCTGCAAGATTTAATGAGTTTATAGTTTCGAAATTAGTTGATGGTGCATTAGATGGGTTAAAAAGACATGGGGTAGCAGATGAAGATATTTCAATTGCATATGTGCCAGGAGCTTTTGAAATACCCCTTGTAGCAAAGAAAATGGCTGAATCTGATAAATATGATGCTGTAATATGTTTAGGAGCAGTTATTAAGGGATCAACAGCTCATTTTGATTATGTATGTGCAGAAGCTTCTAAGGGTATAGCTATGGCATCTTTAGAAACAGGTAAACCTGTTATATTTGGTGTGCTTACTACAGATACAATTGAGCAAGCTATTGAAAGAGCTGGAACAAAGGCTGGAAATAAAGGATTTGATGTAGCGTCAACTGCAATTGAAATGGTTAATTTAATGAACAATTTATAATAAAAGAAATATTTTATTAAATAGCTTTGAAGCTTAATTTTTAGCTTCAAGGCTATTTTTTATATAAATAAAAAAGAAAAAAGTTGTAGAAAAGTATATAAGAATGTATAATAATTTAAAAGTTATCCACAGAAACAGAAAAAATCAATTTTTATTCACAAGTTATAAGCTATATATACTGTAAATGTGTTAATAATGTGGATAACATCGGTGGATAATGTTGATAAGTTTTGCTATTAGGGCAAAAATGTTAACATTATATTAATAAAAAATTAACACAATATGTATGATACAAATATGTTTGAGCAACAATATAGTGTATATAAGTCACATTATTATGATTTAAGCTGAAAAATACGTAAAAAAGCAAATATACATTAAAAAAAGTTATAAACAGTAGAAAAATATATGTGGATAAAAATTGTGGATAATGTTAATAAGTAGGTGCAAAATGAAATATAATAAAAAAATTATTAAAGCTGAATTTATAAAAAGACCTAATAGGTTTAATGCTCTTGTAAAAATTAATGGAACTGAAACTACAGTACATGTACCTAATACAGGAAGGTGCAAGGAACTACTATATGAGGGTGTTACAGTACTGCTACGAGAAGAAAATAATGAAAAAAGAAAAACAAAATATGATTTAATATGTGTCTATAAAAGAGATGAATTAATTTGTATTGATTCACAAATTCCTAATAAGGTTGTAAAAGAAGCATTATTAAATAAAGCTGTGGATAAGTTGAAAAAGTATACCAAAATTGAAAGTGAAAAGTTTTATGAAAATAGTAGATTTGATTTTAAACTTTCTACAGAAAATAATGAAGAATATTACTTAGAAGTAAAGGGAGTAACATTAGAAAATGAAAAGTTTGCAATGTTTCCTGATGCTCCAACAGAAAGGGGCACAAAACACATTAACGAACTTATAAAGGCTAAAAAAGCAGGAAAAGGTGCTGGAGTACTTTTCTTAATTCAAATGAAAGATGTTAAAAGTTTTTCTCCAAATTATGAAACTGACATTAAATTTTCAAGTGCATTAAAAGAAGCTTATAAAGAGGGTGTTGATATTTTTGTTTATTCTTGTATTGTTACAGTAGAGGAAATATTTATGTATAAGCCTATTAAGTTAATTATTAATTAATAATATTTTAATAGAGATTAATGTTAATTAAGCTTCTACATACTATGTACATATAAAAAATGAATATATATTAAAAAAATATTTTTATAGGCTAATATCTTTTATATTAAAATTTTAAATAGTATAATTAAAGGTACGAAAGGTTATGAGGAGGCTTGAAATGGAAAAAAAATATAAATACATTCCAGAAATAAAAGGAACGTTAAGAAATCATACAATAGAAGTGCCACAAGTAATTAGAGATTGTAGTGGTATAAAAATTTTTGGAAAAAGAATAAAATCTATTTTATTTACAACAGATGTAGCAATAATTAAAAATACTAATGCAGATGCAATAATTGCTGTATACCCGTTTACTCCACAGCCGCTCATAACTGAAGCCTTAGTTATGGCTGCTGATGTACCTGTTTTTTGTGGTGTGGGAGGAGGAATTACTCAAGGAAAAAGAGTTGTTAATCTTGCCTTAGATGCTGAATTTAAGGGAGCTATGGCAGTTGTACTTAATGCACCTACATCTAATGAAATTGTAAAAAATGTAAGAGAAACTGTAGATATACCTGTTATTGTTACTGTTTTATCTGAAGAAGAGGATATAGCAAAGCGCATTGAAGCAGGGGCAAGCATTATAAATGTAAGTGGTGGCAATAAAACAGCAAGCATTGTTAAAAGTATAAGAGAAAAATATCCAAAGTTTCCTATAATAGCTACTGGAGGCCCTACCAATGAAACAATAAAAGAAACAATAGTAGCAGGTGCAAATGCAATATCATATACTCCACCTAGTTCTGCTGAAATATTTAGTGAAATCATGGATAAATACAGAAAAAAATAATAAAAACTTGTTTTTCCAAAATTAATTAGATATGGTATACTATTATATATTTTGTTATCATTTTAATTTTAGGTAAGGAGATTTTAATGTGCTTAGTAAAAATGAATATATTGTAGATAGATTAGAAGAAGATTTTATTATAATAATAGATTCATTAGGCAATACTATAAGTATAAAGAATGATAAAATTCTTACGAAAGTAAAAGAGGGAGATATTATTACAAAATGCAATAATAAATATTGTATATTAAAACAAGAAACTAGTAATGTTAAAAAGGGCATAGAAAATAAATTGAAAGGTATGTGGGATGAATAATGGAAAGTGCACAGAAATTAAGAAAATCTAATAATATTTTACTTGACTGGGTAGCTCCAGTTATTATCGCTTTTTTTATAGCACTTGTTGTTAGACAATTTGTATTGTATAAGGTTTACATTCCTTCAGAATCAATGTCTCCAACTTTAAATGTTGGTGATCAATTATTTGTAAGTAAAGTATATAATTTAAATAAAATAAAAAGAGGAGATATATTAGTTTTTAGATCTGAAGAATTAGATGATACATTAATAAAAAGAGTAATAGGTTTACCTGGTGATAGAGTTTGCATAAATAATGGTTCTGTCTCAGTAAATGGAGAAGTTTTAAATGAGTCATATGTTGAAAATGCTAGTAATAATTATGGTGAATTTCAAGTGCCACAAGGAAAATATTTCTTTTTGGGAGATAATAGAATAAGTTCATATGATTCAAGTAAATGGCAAAATCCATACATTGATGGTAAAGATATTCAAGCTAAGGCTATATTAAAGGTTTATCCTTTTAGTGATTTTGGTTTTTTAAAATAAATTTTTAAAGTGATTTTAGACAAAGATTATTCTTTTAGACAAAAAAATGACAATATAGTATGGTATTATTATAGAAATATTTAAACTATTAGTCGTAACATATGAAGGAGAGGTGGCAAGATTGGAAGATAAGAATCCTAAAAAGATAAATATATCATTTATAATATATATATCGATAATATTATTCTCATTATCAACAATATATTATTTAGTGAATTCCTATGTAAATAAAGAAATTTCCTATGATGAATTTTTAAAATTAGTAAATCAAAATGAAATATCAGAGGTAATTGTAACAAGTGATAATATTGAAATAGAACCTAAAGAAGGAACAGAATATTATGGTAGAAAACTTTATACTGCAAATATGGGTGATAAGGATTTAGTACAAAAATTAACAGATGCAGGTGTTACATTTAAAGCAAAAAATCAAAAAGAATCAATTATAATGAATTTTGTATTAACTTGGGTTTTACCATTAGTTTTGTTTTATTTCCTTTGGAAAATACTATTTTCAAAAATGGCAGGAAAAATGGGTGGTGGTTTAGGTTCAATTGGCAAGAATAATGCTAAGGTTTATGTTGAAAACGAAATTGGAGTTACATTTAAAGATGTAGCTGGTCAAGAAGAAGCTAAAGAATCACTAGAAGAAGTTATTGATTATTTAAATAGACCTAAAAAATATACGGAAATAGGTGCAAAGCTTCCAAAAGGAGTACTTTTGGTAGGACCTCCAGGTACAGGTAAAACACTTTTAGCAAAGGCAGTAGCTGGTGAAGCAAAAGTTCCATTCTTTTCATTATCAGGTTCTAGTTTCGTAGAAATGTTTGTTGGTGTAGGAGCTTCAAGAGTAAGAGAATTATTTAAGGAAGCTGAAGGTAAAGCACCATGTATTATTTTTATTGATGAAATAGATGCTATAGGAAAGAGTAGAGACAATCAATATCAAAGTAATGATGAAAGAGAACAAACTCTTAATCAATTATTATCTGAAATGGACGGATTTGATTCAACTAAGGGAATAGTAATTTTAGCTGCTACTAATAGACCAGATGTTTTAGATAAAGCACTTTTAAGACCAGGAAGATTTGATAGAAGAGTCACAGTTGATAAACCAGATTTAAAAGGAAGAGAAGCTATATTAAAAGTTCATTCTAAAGATGTATGTTTAGATGATAAAGTAGATTTAAATGAAATAGCAAAGGGAACTCCTGGTGCTGTAGGAGCTGATCTTGCAAATATTGTAAATGAAGCGGCTTTAAGAGCTGTTAGACAAAATCGTAAGGTAGTAAAACAAGAAGATTTGCAAGAATCAATAGAAGTAATTATAGCTGGTAAGGAGAAAAAAGATGCTATTCTTTCTAAAAAAGAAAAAGAATATGTTGCATATCATGAAGTAGGACACGCACTTGCAGCAGCAATGCTTGAAGGCACCGATCCAGTACATAAAATAACAATTGTCCCTAGAACTATGGGAGCTCTTGGTTATACTATGCTAATAGAAGATGAAGAAAAACACTTACCTTCAAAAGAATCTTTATTAAATGAAGTTATTATAAAACTTGCAGGTAGAGCAGCAGAAGAAGAAGCTTTTGGGTTAGTTTCTGCTGGTGCATCTGATGATATTCAAAAGGCTACAAAAATTGCAAGAGCAATGGTAACTGTTTATGGTATGAGTGATAAATTTGATATGGTAGCATTAGAATCTATTCAAGATAGATATTTAGATGGAAGAGCTGTTAGAAATTGTAGTGAAGAAACTTCAACAATGATTGATAATGAAGTATTAAAAATAATAAAGGATTCACATAAAAAAGCAAGAGACATTTTAAAGGATAATAGAGACTTATTAGATAAGATTGCTAAAATTCTCATTGAAAAGGAAACTATTTTTGGTGATGAATTTATGGAAATTGTTAGAGAAAAATATCCTAATTTAAAAAAGAAAGATGAAAAGGACGAAGATAAAGAACAAAATGAACTTTCATTAGATAAAAGTCAAGATAAGGAATTAGATAATCAAAAATCAGTAGATGCATATATTGATGATGAAAGTAATAATAATTAGTTTTTTATTTTGAAAATAAACATTGATGCAGAATATGAGTATAGTTTAAAACTTTCTTGTATTCTGCATTAGTATTCTTTGGATTTTTATTATGATTTTAAGGAGAGATTAATTTTGAATAAAGAATTAGAACTTGAAAGTGAAAAAATTAAATTAGAGGAAGTTCTTAATTTATTAAATGTAGAAACTCTTAATTATATTACAAAGAGAAAATATATAAAAGAATATATATTAGAAAATAGAAAGAGAGCTTTAGAAGAATATAAAGAGGATGAAGATAAATATATAGAATACTTTGATCATGAAACATATGTAAAGGAAGAAGCTTACAAGGCAATTGATAAGAAATTAAAAGAACTTACAATTTTAAAAAAGTCACCTTATTTTGGAAAGGTCACATTTAGTGAAGAAGACATTGGGGTAAATGATATATATATAGGCCGCTTTGGTGTTATGAAGGAAAATGGATATGAACCTGTTATAATTGATTGGAGAGCTCCAATTGCATCACTTTTTTATAAAGGAACCTTAGGCGAAGCTTCTTATGTTACTCCTGAAGGTGAAGAGCAAGCTAATATAATAGGTAGGAGACAACTTGTTATAAAGAAGGGAGAATTAAAAGGAATTTTTGATTCTGCAATAGATGTTAAAGATGAGATACTTCAAATGGTTTTAGCTGAAAATACATCTAAAAATCTTCAAGATATAGTTATGACTATTCAAAAGGAACAAGATGAAATAATAAGGGCACCTAAAGATAAAGTGATTGTAGTAAATGGTGTGGCTGGATCTGGTAAAACAACTATTGCTCTTCATAGGGTTTCATATCTTTTATATAATTATAGAAAACAATTTGGAGATAAAATTTTAATATTTGGTCCAAATGATATATTTATGGATTATATATCAGAAGTTCTTCCATCATTAGGAGAAAGTAATGTACTTGAGCAGACATTTGAAAGCTTTGCACTTAAGGAAATAAATATTAATTATGAAATTAAGGGACCAGCTTATTATTTTGAAGAATCAATAAAGGGAAATGAAACTGTAAAAGAAGAATATATTTATAAAAATTCAGATGCATTTTTGGAATTTTTAGATAAGAAGGTTGATGAATTAAATAAGAATTATTTTAAAATTCAAGATATAACATTTTTTAATAAGGTTATTGTGGATGTAAACGAAATAGACGAATTGTTTAATAAGTATTATATTAACATGCCTTTATTTAGGCGTAGTGAGAAAATAAAAAGAATTCTTACATTAAAAATTAAAGATAAGAGAGATGAATATGTAAGAAAATTAAATAATGACATAAAGACTAAAATAGAATCCTTATCAAAAGAACAATATGAAATAGAAAAAAATGATATTGAATTTAAAAGAAGAATAAGAATCAGAGAAATAATTAGAGAAGTTATGAATTCTAGAAATAGATTAGATAGTTTTATTAATCATTTAGATGTTACAGAATTATATAAAAAATTAACTGGTACTGATGAAATTGGATATGTAGATCTTGCTGGAATATTATACTTAAAAATAAAATTAGAAGGTGCTAAATATAAAAAAGAAATTAGGCATATTGTAATAGATGAGGCGCAGGATTATAGTATAGTGCAATTCAAGGTTATAAAAGCTCTAACATCATGTAAAAGTTATACAATAGTTGGAGATAAAAATCAAAGACTTGTAAAGGTTGATGATGAACCTGCTATGCTTAATCTTCATAAAATTTTTGATAAAGATGATATTGTCAATTATGAACTTTTAAAAAGTTATAGATCAACAAAACAAATAATGGATTATGCATCAAGCTTTTTAGATGATAAAAAAGTAGTGCCTCTTGTAAGAGAAGGTGAAGAGGTTCTTGTGGAGAATACAGAAAATGATCAAGATAAAATTGAGACTATAATATCATTAATAGAAGATTATGAAGAAGATGGACTTGAAAGTATAGCAGTTATTGTTCAAGATATTAATGAGTTAAATAAAGTTTCTGCCATGATAAAAAATAAAATAAAGATTTTGACTTTTGATAGGGATGATCTTATATATAGTGGAGGCAAAGTAATTATACCAAGCTATTTTGCTAAAGGGTTAGAGTTTGATGGAGTTATAATAGTTGAAAATAACAAGGAAGTTGATGGATTGATTAAGTATATTATGTGTACACGAGCACTTCATAGACTTTCAGTTGTTAAATAATATAGGAGAGTGTTTTTTATGCAAAAAGAATTAGCTAAAGAGTTAATTAGTTTTATAGATAAAAGTCCTACAGCTTTTCATGCAACTAAAACTGCTGTAGATATTTTAAAAAGTGCAGGTTTTAAAAAATTAGAAAATAGTGAAAAGTGGAATTTAAAAGCTGGTGACAAATATTATATAGAAAAAAATAAATCTGCATTTATTGCATTCATAGTTGGAAATAAAAAAATATATAATAATGGATTTAAAGTTATTGGAGCACATACAGATTCACCTTGTTTTAAAATTAAACCTAAATGTGAAATTAATGTTGAAAATTCATATGTTAAATTAAATACAGAAGGGTATGGTGGAGCTATCTTAAGTACTTGGTTTGATAGACCATTATCTATTGCAGGAAGAGTAGTGTTAAAAGGTAAATCTTCTCTTAAACCAAAAGAAAAATTAGTAAATATAAATAAACCTATATTAATAATACCTAATATGGCAATACACATGAATAGAAATGTAAATGATGGTTATGCAATTAATAAGCAAAAAGATACACTTCCTCTTGCAGGATTAATAAATGAAAAACTTGAATATAAAGATTATTTAGTTAATTTAATTTGTACAGAACTTGAAGTAGATAAGAAAGATATACTGGATTTTGACTTATTTTTATATGAATATGAAAATGGTTGTTTGTTAGGAGCTTATGAAGAATTTATATCATCATCTAGACTTGATGACTTATGGATGGTATTTGCTGGGGTAAAAGCTTTAAGTACTAGTAACTCAAGTGATTATACAAATGTATTAATATGTACAGATAATGAAGAAATAGGAAGTTTTACTGAAAGTGGAGCAGATTCTTCATTTGTAAGTAGTGTGTTTGAAAGAATATGTTTAAGTCTTGGATGTTCAAAGGAAGAATATTATATGGCATTGTCAAATAGCATTGTAATGTCTGCAGATTTAGCTCACGCACTTCATCCTAATAATGCAGAAAAACATGATTTAACTAACAGGCCTGTTCTTGGAAGAGGGCCAGTTTTAAAGATTGCAGCTTCTGGAAGTTATTCTACAAATTCTGTATCTGGTGCAATTTTTAAAGAAATCTGTAATGATGCCAAGATCCCATATCAAACATTTGTAAATAGGTCTGATATGAGAGGTGGCACTACTATTGGACCTATGATATCATCTCATTTTTCAGTACCAGTTATTGATATGGGAACACCAATTCTTGCAATGCATTCTATTAGAGAGTTGGCTTCAGTAAAGGATAATGAGTATGTTAATAAATTATTTAGTAGATTTTACAATATGTAGTATGAAAAACTTAAAAATATTGATATAATATGGTTATATATGTAATATTAATAAGTTAATTATGGGGGGAAAAATGAGGAATATCGAAAATAAAAAAAGTATATTTTTTATTTTAATATTGGCAGTTGTGCTTTGTGTGTTACTTGCAGTAGGTATCTTTAAAGATAATATGATGGCAAAGGAAAATGCTGCTGATTATAATAAATGGTATCAAGCTAAAAAAGAAAATAGTAATGAGACTTCACAAAATTCAAACAAAGATGATAAAAAAGCTACAGAAACAGTAACTCAAGACCTGGTTGAAAAATTACATAGTAAACAAAAAATAAGAGTACTAGTGTTAGGTGATGGACTTGCACTTAGTGCAGGAAGAACTAGTTCTAGTGGCATATGGCAAGAAGGATTTAAAAGTTCAATTAAAAGTTATTATGGCTCAGATGTGGAAATGGTATCTCTTGCAAAAAATAGGTCATCAGCTAAAGATGGCTTAGATACAGTTGTGAAAAACAATATTAAAGGATATGATCTTGTTATTACATGTTTTGGACATAATGATAATATGAATAAATCTTCAATAGATGAATTTGAAACTAGCTATAATACAATGATTGCAAAAATAAAAGAAGTAAATAATCCAGTGCAAATAATAGCAATAGTTCCTAACACTTTAGATAAGAATAATGCTTACAGAGATAAAATATTAGAATTGTCATCAAATAATGGAATACTTATAGCTGATATGAAACAGGCATTTTTAGATTATGGGGGTTCAGAGAGTTCTCTACTTAATGAAAATGTTCCTAATGATACAGGATATCAACTTTATACTAAAACTTTATTTGATACATTAAAATCTATAGAAAAATAATAAATGCCTTAGGGTAATATACAAAAAGTATATAAGACTCTAAGGCATTTTTATTACATATGAAAAATTTTACAAGTCTTTATCAGTATAGTCATTTTCTATATAATTACCTTCCTGCCATGCAATATTATTGCAGACAATTGGATCTTGTGCTGGATTCGGTGCACCACTATTTTTTATGTTGTTATCTGGAGTGTAACATGTTCTTTCTTTTGGAAGATATACCTTTTTATTTTTGTTATTTGAACTTTCCAAAATATCATCTCCTATAAAATATTTATATTATAATTAGTTTTTACAAAAAGTAAAAAAACATACGCTTTAATATAACTATTACATTTGATAGTGTGTATTAAATGTAATTTTATGATTAAAATAAGGCAATTGAGGGAAACTAAAGTGCAACTAATAATACTTTGTGGTATAATCATATGTTGTATGAGCACGAAAATAGAGGAGGAAATACTTTGGCTGATTATATAAATGAAATAAAGAAAAGAAGAACATTTGCAATAATTTCTCACCCAGATGCAGGTAAAACTACATTAACAGAAAAATTCTTGTTATATGGAGGTGCTATAAGGCTTGCAGGTTCAGTAAAAGCTAGAAAGGCATCAAAACATGCTGTTTCTGACTGGATGGAGATAGAAAAGCAAAGAGGAATTTCCGTTACATCATCTGTAATGCAATTTAATTATAATGACCACTGTATAAATATACTTGATACTCCAGGACATCAGGATTTCTCAGAAGATACATACAGAACACTTATGGCAGCTGATTCAGCAGTTATGGTAGTTGATGCTGCAAAGGGTGTAGAAGATCAAACAAGAAAATTGTTTCAAGTTTGTTCACTTAGGGAAATACCTATTTTTACATTAATAAATAAAATGGATAGAGAAGCACAAGATCCGTTTAAATTATTAGATGATATAGAAAATGAACTTGGCATAAAGACATATCCTATGAATTGGCCAATAGGTTCTGGAAAAGAATTTAAAGGAGTTTATGAAAGAGATAACAAAAGAATAATTGCTTTTAATGGTGGTGACCATGGACAAAAAGAAGTAGAAGCAATAGAAGGTAACATTGAAGATCAGAAGGTACGTGAAATATTAGGTGATGCTCTTCATGATAAATTATTAGAGGATATAGAACTTTTAGATATAGCTGGAGATGAATTCTCATTAGAAAAGGTTAGAAAAGGTGAATTAACACCAGTATTCTTTGGATCTGCTTTGACAAATTTCGGAGTTAAGCCATTTTTAGATCATTTCTTAGAAATGACTACAGCACCTCTTGCTAGAAATTCAAGTATAGGAAGTATTGATCCATTTGATAAAAATTTCTCAGCATTTGTATTTAAGATACAAGCTAATATGAATAAGGCACATAGAGATAGAATTGCTTTTATGAGAATATGTTCAGGAAAATTTGAAAAAGGCATGGAAGTTTTTCATATGCAAGGAAATAAAAAAGTTAAGCTTTCACAACCTCAACAATTTATGGCTCAAGATAGAGAAATAATTGATGAAGCTTATGCTGGAGATATAATAGGTGTATTTGACCCTGGAATTTTTTCAATAGGAGATACTTTATGTAGTCCTTCTACAAAATTTAAATTTGAAGGTATACCAGCCTTTGCACCAGAGCATTTTGCAAGAGTAAGACCATCTGATACTATGAAGAGAAAACAATTTATTAAGGGTATTACTCAAATAGCCCAAGAAGGAGCAATTCAAGTCTTTAAGGAATTACATATTGGAATGGAAGAAATAATTGTAGGAGTTGTGGGTGTTCTTCAATTTGAAGTGTTAGAATATAGGCTTAAAAATGAATATGGTGTAGATATAAAAATGGAAAGATTGTCCTATAGGTTTGTACGATGGATTGAAAATGAAGATATAGATGTTGACAATTTAAATTTAACTTCTGACACTAAGAAAGTAAAAGATTTAAAGGATAGAAATTTACTTATATTCCAAAATGATTGGGGAATAAATTGGGCACTTGAACATAATGAGGGAATTATTTTGTCTGGTGTTGGAAAAAGTGAGTAAAGTTAATAAATGCAAATTTGAACAAATTTCTCTTAACAAGAATTGAACATAATGTTACAATTAGAAAAGATTATATAAAGATATATTATTATGGGAGGATAAATAATGAACGAGGAAAGTATAAAAATACAAGATATTGTAGACGCTTTAAAGAAAAAATGGCAACTTATAGTATCTATAACATTAGCATCTACAATATTAGTAACTATTGTTAGTTTCTTTTTAATAAAACCTAAATACGAGGCAAATACAAAGCTATTTATAGGTAAAGAAAGTAGTGCCTCTACAGATCAAAATTATAATAGTAACGATGTACAAATGTATCAAAAACTTTTAAAAACATATTCTGTAACAATTGCAACTTCTGATTTAGTTGAAAGAGCTTTTGAAGATGCAGGGATTGATGTTGATGCAAATAAAGCTTTAGCTGGTCTTACTGTTACACCACAAACAGATACACAAATACTTGAAATTAGTTATACAAGTGAAAATAAAGAAGAATGTAAAGATGTTGTTCAAGCAATAACTGATGAATTTATAAAAACATCACCAGAACTTATTACAAATGCAAATGTAAAAGTTATTGAAGAAGTTAAACTTCCAACAGCACCAGTAAGCCCTAATAAAAAACTTAATATTGCTGTGGGCTTCCTTTTAGGTCTTGCTGTAGGTGTAGGTATAGCATTGCTACTTGCAATAATGGATAGTACATTTAAGGATAAGGAACAATTAGAACAAGTAATGGGATTACCAGTTCTTGGAGTTATTCCGGATACAGAAAAAGTAAAGTAAAGGGGAAAAAATATGTTTATAGTAGATGAAAAACCAAAGTCAATAGCGGCTGAAGCTTACAGAACGCTTAGAACTAACATTCAATACTCTTCTTTTGATGAAGAAATTAGAACTATTGTAGTAACAAGTTCAGAACCAGGCGAAGGTAAGTCAACTACAGCAGGAAATATAGCAATATCATTTGCGCAAGCTGCAAAAAAGACAGTAATTATTGACTGCGATTTAAGAAAACCATCATTACATAAGAAGTTTAAGATATCAAATATAGGAGGACTTTCTGATATTCTAATAGGAAAGGAAAAAATAGATGATGTTATTCATCATTTTAATGAAGAATTAGATGTAATAACATCAGGAAAGCTTCCTCCTAATCCAGCTGAAATGTTAGGGTCTAGGACAATGGAAAGACTATTAGTTGCTTTAAAGGAAAGATATGACATAATAATTTTAGATACAGCACCACTGCAAGCTGTAACTGATGCTCAAATTCTTTCAACTAAGTCTGATGGTATAATTTTAGTAGTTAGAGCACACGCTACAAAGAGAGAGTCTGTTATTCAAGCAAAAGGACTTATTGAAAAAGTTGGAGGGAAAATTCTAGGAACTGTTTTAAATGGAGTTGAAAATACAAGAGGCAAATACTATTATTATTATTACGGAACTGGAGAAGATGGTACTCGTGAAAAAAGAAAGTCATCTCACAGAAGAACAAGGTAAAATCATATGATAGATATTCATTCACACATTTTACCAGAGATTGATGATGGTTCAAAAGATTTTCATACTACCATAGAAATGCTTAAAAATGCAGTAAAATGTGGCACTAAGGAAATAGTTGCTACTCCTCATTATTGTATAGGTTATGGGGAAACTCCTTATAATAAAGTTAAAGAAATGGTTCAAGAATTAAATGTTAAAGTAAAAACTGCTGGAATTGATATAGACATCTTTCATGGTCAAGAAGTTTATTATTCAAACAATATGATAAAAGATTATGAAGAAGGTATTATAGGAACTATAAATGATTCTAAATATATGCTTTATGAACTTCCAATGAGGGAATTTCCAGAAGATGCATTAGATACATTGTATGAAATGCAATTAAAGGGATTGACTTTAATAATGGCTCATCCAGAAAGATATAAGATTATTATAGAAAAACCAGAAAGAATAAATGATTTTATAGAAGAAGGTATATTACTTCAAATGAATGCTGGAAGTATAGAAGGTAAGTTTGGAAAAGAAGTAAAAAAAACAGCTGAAATACTTCTGAAAAATAATGTATATAATTTTATTGGTTCAGATGCACATGGTGTTGGAAGTAGATGTACAGGTATTAATTATGCACTTGATGAGTGCTCTAAAATAGATATAAATATTAAGGATCATTTTTATGAATCTTCAAATAATATGCTTAATAATAAAAATGTTTCTTTTGAAGGACAAAAAATAAAACCTAAAAAATCGATTTTTTCATTTTTTAGAAAAT
This sequence comes from Clostridium sp. HCP1S3_C6, assembly GCF_052066735.1. Lineage (NCBI taxonomy): Bacteria > Bacillati > Bacillota > Clostridia > Eubacteriales > Clostridiaceae > Clostridium > Clostridium sp. HCP1S3_C6. Next base: position 57,748 of record NZ_JBQHRN010000003.1, on the reverse strand, counting down.
AATATAAAACAAGGAGATAATTTTAATGGATAATTTTGTATTTACAAAAACTAAAATTGAAGGAGTATATATTATAGAAAATAAAGTATTCGGAGATAATAGAGGATATTTTATGGAAACTTATAATAAAAAGCAATTTGAAGAAGCTGGACTTAATATGGAATTTGTTCAAGACAATCAATCAAAGTCAGTTAAAGGTGTACTAAGAGGATTACATTTCCAAAGAAAGCATTCTCAAGGAAAACTTGTTAGAGTTACAGAAGGAGAAGTTTTTGATGTAGCCGTTGATTTAAGAAAAGGATCAAAAACATTTGGACAATGGGAAGGTGTTAGACTTTCTGCTGAAAATAAAAAGCAATTTTACATTCCAGAAGGCTTTGCTCATGGATTTTTAGTTTTATCTGATGAAGCTGTATTTACATATAAATGTACTGATTTTTATGCCCCAGAATATGACTGTGGTGTAATGTGGAATGATCCTGATATAGGAATAGAATGGCCACTTGAAGGAATAGATAATATAATCCTATCAGAAAAGGATAAAAAGCATAAAAATTTAAAAGATTTAGATATTCCATTTGAATATTAATATTATTTAATGTTATGACTGCTGTGCTTACATTTTTAGCATTGCAGCCATAATATTTTTTAAAATATAAGCATACTAAAATAATATTTGGCAAGATTATAATATGTGTTTTGTTATAGGAGAAAATTAATGGGAGCAACAGTTGTTATTCCAAATTACAACGGCGAAAGATATTTAAAAAAATGTTTAGATAGTTTAAAAGAGCAATCAATGAAAGCTGATGAGATAATAATAGTAGATAATGATTCAAAAGATGATAGTATAAAAATAATAAGTAATGAATCATGTGAGGGTATAAATTTAATAAGGTTGACTTCAAACAAAGGATTTTCAGCTGCAGTAAATGAAGGTATTAAGGCTAGTAAAAGTGAATTTGTTATTCTTTTAAATAATGATACAGAAATTCACAAAGATTTTATTTACAATTTGTATAAAACAATAAAATCTGATGACAATATTTTTGCATGTTCTAGTAAAATGCTTAGATATGATAATAGAAATATAATAGATGATGCCGGAGATGGGTATACAATTTTGGGATGGGCTACTAAATTTGGAGATGGCAAGAGTCAAGATAAATACAATACAAAGCGTGAGGTGTTTTCGGCTTGTGCTGGAGCTGCAATATACAGAAAAAGTGTATTTGATCAAATAGGTTATTTTGATGAAAATTTCTTTGCATATTTAGAGGATCTAGATATTTCATATAGAGCTAGAATATTTGGATATAAAAATTATTATGAGCCTTCAGCAATGGTATATCATATTGGAAGTGCAACAAGTGGTAGTAGGCACAATGAATTTAAAGTTAAGCTTTCTGCTAGAAATAATATCTATTTAATATATAAAAATATGCCCATATGGCAAATAGTACTTAATTTTATATTTATATTTATGGGAATATTAATAAAATTAATATTATTTTCTGCTAAAGGTTTTGGAAAGGCTTATATAGGCGGTGTATTAGAAGGAATAAAAAGTAGAAAAAAGTTAAAGAAGATACATATAAAAAGAAATTTAGGTAATTATATAAAAATTGAAATATATCTTATTAAGGATACAATAAACCTTTTAAAGAGAGGTAAAGTATGATAAAGCAAAACCAAAAAATAATAAATAAATTAATAGTTTTATTGGATATTGTAACAATTATGGTTGCTTTTCTATTTAGTTGGTACTTTAGGCTAGTAAGTGGTCTTTTATCAATAGAAGGCGGTTATTTAAGTTTTAAGGAATACTTAGGACCTGTAATAATAATGATTCCAATTTACTTGATAATCTATAATTATAAGAGGTTATATATCACTGAAAGGGTAATATTTTTAAGTAATGAAATATGGAATATTATAATAGCTAATATAATTGGAATTCTTATATTTATTGGCCTATTATTTGTTACAAAGCAAATTCATTATTCAAGGATTTTTCTTATAATATTTTTTGTTACATGCACTATTCTTACATGTATGCAAAGAGTAGCTATTAGAGTCCTTATGAGAAGTATAAGAAGGAATGGATACAATAAAAAGTATACAGTATTTGTTGGATATAGTGAGGGTACAGATAAATTTAACAATTTAATATTATCTAATAAACATTGGGGATACAATGTACTAGGGATATTTCAAGATGGAGAAAAAAAACCAAAGGATCTAGAATTTCTTGGAACAATTGATAAATTAGAAGATTATCTAGAAAAAAATCGTGATGTAGATGAAATAATTATTACTCTAGAAATGAAAGAATACGATAAATTAAAAGGAATAATTGCAGTTTGTGAGAAATTAGGAGTAAGGGCTCAAATAATTCCGTCATATTCTAAATATCTTCCTGCAAAACCTTATATAGAAGAAATTGGTGGAGTGCCACTTATAAATATGCGATATATTCCCCTTGATAATGTTTTAAATAAATTTATGAAAAGATCTTTGGATATAATAGGGTCATTATTCTGTATAATAATATTTTCACCTATTATGATTATTACAGCAATACTTATAAAACTTACATCAAAGGGAGATGTTATATTTAAACAAGAACGTATAGGTCTAAATAGAAAACCCTTTACTATGTATAAATTTAGAAGCATGAAAATGCAAGATCCAGAAAAGGAAAAGGAAGGCTGGACAGTTAAAAATGATTCAAGAAAAACTAAGGTTGGCACAATTATAAGAAAAACAAGTATAGATGAAATGCCACAATTTTTTAATGTGTTATTTGGTGATATGAGTCTTGTAGGACCAAGGCCAGAAAGACCTCAATATGTTGAAAAGTTTAAAGAAGAAATACCTAAATATATGGTTAAACATCAAGTAAGACCAGGTATTACAGGTTGGGCGCAAATTCAAGGTTGGAGAGGCGACACATCTATTGAAAAGAGAATAGAATGCGATATATATTACATAGAAAATTGGAGTTTATTATTTGATATAAAAATACTTTTATTAACTCCAATTAAGGGATTTATTAATAAGAACGCTTATTAAATCACATAGGAGGTAAGAATGAGCAAGAAAAATAAAGCATTAATTTTAACTATAGGGTGTATTGTTTCATTAGTATTGTTTATTTTATTCAATAAATATTATAATGATTATCCTAAAAATTCAACTATTGAAATGACAATTAAAGGTCAAACTGATGAACAATATACTGTTTATTATGATATTAATGGAGATAAAAATTGGAGCGAAGATAACTCAGATAAAGCATCTTACAAGACTAAATCTATAGGCAAATATAAAAAGATATCATTGTCATTTCCTGTGGATGCTAAAAATATAAGAATAGATTTTGGAAGTAAAAAACAAGACATAGAGATAAAAGATGTTTCTATAAATACAGGTGAAAAAATATTAATAACTAAAGATGAATACAATAGTTTAAATATAGAAGAACATCAAGTAGAAGTTGATATGAATGGGGATGCCGTAATAATTAATGCAGAAGAGGGTGATCCATATTTAGTTGTTTCAAATATACCTGGTTTAGTTCAAAAGTCAATTGGAAGACCTAAATATATTAATTATGTATTGGTTTTAATGTCACTTGTCCTAGGATTTATAACTTCAATATGTTTACAAGAATTGAGACAATCTATAGAATTTGTTAAGAAAGCAATAAGTAACAAAAAATTAATAGGTAATTTAGCTAAAAATGATTTTAAACAAAAATATGTATCATCATATTTAGGAGTTATTTGGGGATTTATTCAACCATTAATAACAATTGCTGTATATTGGTTTGTATTTCAAGTTGGATTTAGGCAAGCTGATGTTGGTAATCTTCCATTTATAGTATGGTTTGTTTCTGGAATAATACCTTGGTTCTTTTTCTCAGAAGCATTATCAGCTGGTACAAATGTATTTATGGAATATAGTTATTTGGTAAAAAAGGTAGTTTTCAAAATAGAAACATTACCTGTGATAAAAATAATTTCAACATTATTTGTTCACTTATTTTTTATAGTATTTTTAGTCGGTGTAAGTGCTGCTTATGGATATTATCCTGATTGGCAAATGTTTCAGGTTTTTTATTATCTTTTTGCCATGATTGTTTTGGTTTTTAGCATTACAGTATTTACTTCAGCAGTAGTATTATTTTTTAGAGACTTAGGTCAAATCATAACTATAATAATTAATGTTGGATTTTGGGCTACTCCAATAGGTTGGAATATAACAATGCTTCCTGAATGGCTTCAAAAAGTATTTAAATTAAATCCTGTATTTTATATTGTAACAGGATATAGAGATGCTTTTGTGGAAAAAATATGCTTTTGGCAAAGACCATATCATACACTGTATTTTTGGTGCTTTTGTCTTATCATGTTAATGATTGGAGTTAAAACATTTAACAAGTTAAGACCACATTTTTCAGATGTAATATAGTGAGGTAAAAATTTATGGAAGTAATGATTAGTGTTAAGGATTTAGTAAAAAAATATAATATATATAATAAGCCAATAGATAGACTTAAGGAAACTTTTTCAATAACACATAAAACATATCATAAAGAATTTAGTGCTTTAAATGGCATTAGTTTTGATGTTTTAAAAGGTGATGCTATTGGTATTCTTGGGAAAAATGGTTCTGGTAAGTCAACATTGTTAAAGATGATAACAGGAGTACTTACACCAACAAGTGGCAGTATAGAAGTTAATGGTAAGGTCTCTGCAATTCTTGAACTTGGTACTGGTTTTAATCAAGAATATACAGGTATTGAAAATATTTATTTAAATGGTACTATGATGGGTTATACTAGAGAAGAAATGGATAAGAAAGTGCAAAGCGTTGTAGAATTTGCTGATATAGGAGAATTTATTAATCAACCAGTAAAGACATATTCAAGTGGTATGTTTGCCAGACTTGCATTTGCAGTAGCAATAAATGTTGATCCAGATATACTTATAGTAGATGAAGCACTTGCTGTTGGTGATACAAGGTTTCAAATTAAGTGTATTAATAAGATGAAAAGCTTAAAAGAAAGTGGTACTACTATTCTTTTCGTTTCTCATGCTACAGAACAAGTAAAAAGGTTTTGTAACAAAGCTATGTGGATAAGAGATGGCAAGATAGTTACAATGGGTGAATCTAGTGAAGTTGGCGATCTATATGAAGATTTTATGAAGTATGGAGAAAAAGATAATAAAAAAGATGTCAGAATAGATCAAAAAGATGATGAAGAACAATCTAATGAAGATTTATTATTAGAATTAAAAAATTCACATAATAAATTATCAGAATTTCAAGTGCCCAATAATGATGATGTTTTAGCATCAATAATGCAAGTTAATATTAATAATAAAAAAATTCAAACATTTGATAAGTTTGAGGTAGAAGTAACTTATGATATTTATAAGGAAGAGATTAAGGGATTTCTTTTAGGTGTTGCATTTCATACACCAGATGGTGATTATATTTTTGGACCTAATACGTATTTAGAAAAGGCAGAAGTACCAAATACATTTGGTAGACACAAAGTAGTATATAGTATACCGGAAATGACACTGTTAGCAGGAAAATACAATATAGATGTTGGTATTTTTACAGATGAGGGAATTGTTGGATTGGATTATAAAAAGGATATTATTCAATTTAATGTTGTAAACAAATATATATCAGAAGGAAAGTTTTATATAAAGCATAAATGGGAGGTGCTTGAGTGATAAATATAATATTTGATCAATACCAAAGATATAAAAATGCTGAAATTATCATTAATTCCATAAGAAAAAGCAATGAAACATTTAATATACTTGAAGTTGGTGCCAATGAACATAAAAATTTAGAAAAATTTTTACCAAATGATAAAGTAACATACTTAGATATATGTGTACCAGAAAAATTGCGTAATGATCCACAATATATATTAGGTGATGCCACCAATATGGATTTTGATGATAATTGTTATGACATAGTAATTGCTCTTGATGTATATGAGCATATTCCATCAGAGAAAAGAAAAAATTTTATTGATGAATTATATAGGGTATGTAGCAAGGTAGCAATAATATCAGCTCCTTTTAGTAAAGATGAGGTGGTTTTAGCAGAAGAAAGATGCAATTCATATTACAAATCTATCATAGGTGTAAATCACCAATGGCTTATGGAACATATTGATAATGGGCTTCCTTCTCTAGATACATTACAGCAATATATGAATCAAAAATCTATAAAATATACTTATTTTTCACATGGTAATCTAGATACATGGGAAAAACTTACTAATGCTCAGTCATTAAGTCAAATAGATTTAGGATTAGAAGACTATATTGCCCAAATAAATAAATATTATAATTCATTAATATTTGACAAAGACTATACAGAGAATGGTTATAGAAACTTTTTTATAATGGAAAAAACAAGAGAAGTTAATATGACAATGGAAAATAAAATTGATATTATAAATGCGCAAATAGATAAATTACTTGAAAATTTGTATAGATTATATAGAATAAGAACAAGTATGGGAATTACAAAAACTAAATTACCTTTATATGGAGATAATATAGTAAAGATTTATTATGGTAATAATAATGAATGTTCTGAAGATAGAAGCACTTACCAAAGTGTTAATGTTGATTGTGAAATTCATATGTTATTTAAGGATTTTTCTAGAGAAAAAATTGACTTTATAAGAGTAGATACAACAGAAAAATCAGGTAAGTTTAAATTTGATAATGTTGTTATTAAAAATGATAAAGGTGAATCAATAGAATTTACTGTTAAAACTAATGCTGATAATGTTAATAATTCTGAATACATTTTTTATAGAAATGATCCGCAGATAATTTTAAGTTTTGAACCTTCAATTATTAAATCATTAGAATTTAATATATTAAGAATATGTAATTATGAAGAAAATTCAAGTTGTGTTAAAGACATAGTAAATACTATTAATTCATCTATTGTAAACAGTACTAATGATATAAAAGCATCACAAATTCAAAATATGGCTTATGGTACTAAAGTTTGCAAAAAGATAAAAAACAAAATTAAAAGTATAAAATAAATCAGGAGAGTGAATTAAATTGGCTTCAATGGAATATTGTATCGATAGGGTTAAATTAAGAGAGGGGATTGTTTATGTTGATGGTTGGGCATATGATCCAGAAACTAGAAAAGTTGACATAGAGGTTGAAGGAATTGAATTTAAGAAAGACCTAGTAAGACGAGATGACTTATATAGAAAGTTTGATGAACAAGAGGAATCAGTTAATGCAGGATTTCAATTAATTTTTCCTTATGTAAAGCAAGTAAAAGTTATATTCAAATATGGAGACAATAAAGAAAGTGTAACTATAAATGTTAAGGAAGAAGTTAAGGACAGAAGTAAAAGTGATAAGGCTAAGAAAGTTTTGAGAATGATAAATATTCCAAATATAAAAAAAGGTATAAAAGAAGTTTCTAAAAATGGAATAAAGAAAACATATTATAAAGTGAAGTCAAAAGTAAGAACTAGTGTTGTAGCTGAACAAAATTATGATGCATGGTTTAGAGCTATTTCTCCAAGTGAAGAAGAATTAGAAAGACAAAGAAATGAAAAATTTAACTTTACACCTTTAATAAGTATAGTTGTACCAACATATAATACAAAACCAGATTTCTTAAGAGCAATGATCGAATCTGTAAGGAATCAAACATATTCTAATTGGGAACTTTGTATTGCTGATGGAGCAAGTACAAATCAAGATACAATAAATATGCTTAAGGAATATGAAAAAATTGATAATAGAATAAAAGTAAAATATTTAAAAGAAAATTATATGATTTCTGGAAACACAAACGAAGGATTAAAGCTTGTATCTGGAGATTATGTTGCTCTTTTAGATCATGATGACTTATTAACAGAAAATGCATTATATGAATATATTGTTGTTTTAAATAAAGACAAGGATTATGAATTTATATATTCAGATGAAGATAAAATAGATGAAAAAGAATTAGAGTATTTTGGTCCTCACTTTAAACAAGACTGGGCCCCAGATACATTAAGAAGTTACAATTATATAACACATTTTTCTGTGTTCTCAAAAACTTTATTAGAAAAAGCAGGCGATTTTAATAGTGAATTTGATGGAAGTCAAGATTTTGATATAATTCTTAGGCTTACTGAAAATGCAAAGAAGGTTTATCATATTCCTAAAATTTTATATCATTGGAGAGTGCATAATGGTTCAACAGCAGCTGGAATAGATGTAAAACCTTATGCCATAGAAGCTGGTAGGAGAGCAATTGAAGAACATTTAAAAAGAAAAGGCATTAAAGGAATAGTTAAAAGAGGAAATTTTAGTGGCTGCTATAAAGTTGAATATGAAATAGTAGGAAATCCAAAGGTATCAATAATAATACCAAATAAAGATCAAGCAAAAACCTTAAAAAAATGTGTTGATTCAATTCTTCAAAAATCAACATATAAAAATTACGAAATCATAATTGTAGAAAATAATAGTGTTGAACCACAAACAACTAAATATTATGAACAAATAAGTAAAAATGATAAGGTGAAAATTGTAAAGTGGGATAAAGAATTTAATTATGCTGCAATAAATAACTTTGGTGTAAAGCAAGCATCAGGAGATTACATATTATTATTAAATAATGATACTGAAGTTATAAAACCAAAGTGGATAGAAGAACTTTTAATGCATGCGCAAATGAATGATGTTGGTATAGTTGGAGGTAAACTTTACTATCCTGATGATACCATTCAACATGCAGGTATTGTTGTAGGAGTTAATGGTGTGGCTGATCATATTGGAAAAGGATTTGGAAGATATGAAAATGGCCATATGGGTAGATTATTAATAAAACAAAATGTAAGTGCAGTAACAGGTGCCTGTCTGATGATTAGAAGGAATGTATATGAGGAAGTTGGTGGCTTAACTGAGAAATTTGCTGTTGCATTTAATGATATTGATTTGTGCATGAAAGTGCGTGAAAAAGGATATAATATAGTGTTTAATCCATATGTTGAATTATATCATTATGAATCTAAATCAAGAGGTTTAGAAGATACTCCTGAAAAATTAGAAAGATTTAATAAAGAAATTCAGCTATTTTATAGTAAATGGGGCAAAAATATCATAGATCCATATTATAACATTAATTTTTCAAGGAAACTTGCTAATTATAGTTTAAATGAGGAAATGGCCCAAATATGAAAATAACAGTTATTTGTCCGATTTATAATGGAGAAAAATATATAGAAAATATAAATCTAGCAATAAAGAAACAAGAAAAAATTAGTGAAGTAGAGATAAAATATTTACTTACAGAATCTAAAGATAATAGTGAAGACATATTAAAAAGAATAAACGCATCATATACTAAGGTGAGTTTTAAAGAATTTTCTCATAGTTTAACTAGAGAAAAAGCTGCTTATGAAGCAAAAGGAGATATAATTGTTTTTATAACTCAAGATATAAAAATTATAGATGACTTATGGCTTTATAACTTAACAAAAGACATTGAAAATGGAGTATGTGATGCTGCTTATTCTAAACAGATATGTGATAATAAAACAATAGAAAGATATACTAGAATGAAAAATTATGGTAACAAGAGCAGAATTGTTTCAAAAGATGATTTAAAAGCTTTAGGTATAATGACTTATTTTTATTCAGATGCATCATCTGCTATAAGAAAAGATATATTTGTTAAATTAAATGGATATGATCATAAAAATTTACTTACAAATGAAGATATGTATATTGCATATAAAATCATTAATAGTGGTTATAAAATTAAATATGCTTCAGATTCAGTAGTTAATCATTCTCACAAATATAAATATAGCACATTATTTCATAGATATTTTGATCAAGGAGTCTTTCTTGCTCAACATAAATATATAAAAGATGCAGGAGACAATAGCAGTGCGTTAAGTCTTTTGAAATTTGTACTAATTAAATCATTAAAAGAATTAAATATTAGAGCTTTTATTGATATCATTCCCAATTTTGCAGTGAGATTTATTGCTAATAAATTAGGACAAAATTATTTTAAATTATCTAAAAATAAAGTTCTAAAATATACATCAAACAAGAATTATTGGTATAAAGAAGTGTATAATGATTAAAAGTATGATATAATTTTATTTGATAAAATTTAAAATAGGTAATTTATGTTGTAAATTAGAAATTTATATTATGTTTGAAATTAATTAAAGAAGGTGAATTAATTGAAGGGAATTATATTAGCAGGTGGATCTGGTACTAGATTATATCCAGTTACAAAGGCAATGTCAAAGCAAATGGTTCCAATTTATGATAAACCAATGATATATTATCCAATGTCAGTCCTTATGCTTGCAGGAATTAGAGATATACTTATTATTTCTACTCCAAGGGATATAGTAGGTTTTAAGGAATTATTTAAGGATGGAAGTGATTTTGGATTAAACATTGAATATGCAGTTCAAGAAAAACCAAATGGACTTGCAGAAGCATTTATAATAGGAGAAGAATTTATTGGTAATGATTCAGTTGCTATGATACTTGGAGATAATATATTTTATGGTCAAAACTTTTCATCACATTTACAATCAGCAGCAAATTTGAAAAATGGAGCATACGTATTTGGGTATTATGTACAAAACCCAAAGGCATTTGGTGTTGTTGAATTTGATAAAGATGGCAAAGTTATTTCATTAGAAGAAAAACCTGAAAATCCAAAATCAAAGTATGCGGTGCCAGGATTATATTTTTATGATAATACAGTTTGTAAAAGAGCTAAGTTATTAAAACCATCACCAAGGGGAGAGCTTGAAATAACGGATTTAAATAAAACTTACATGGAAGATGGTACATTAAAGGTACAATTGCTTGGAAGAGGTATGGCATGGCTTGATACAGGTACTCATTCTTCAATGCTTCAAGCATCAAATTTTGTAGAGGCAGTTCAAAATACACAAGGAACATACATTGCATGTTTAGAAGAAATAGCTTATAGACAAGGATGGATTGATGCAGAAAAGGTTAAGGAATTAGCTAAACCTTTGCTTAAAACAAGGTATGGAACTTATCTACTTGATATAGTTGAAGAAGTTGAAAGCAGAAGAAAATAAAAAGTAAGGTGGCAGATAAAAATGAAAATATTAGTTACAGGTGGAAAAGGACAACTTGCAAATGAAATTAAATCAATTTTAAGTGCAGGTAAATCTGAAATTGGTGCTTGCCCTATAGATATAAATACTTGTGAAGCTACTTATATTGATATTGAAGAACTTGATATTACTAAGATTTCTGATGTTAAAAAGTATGTTTCTAACTTAAAACCAGATGTAATAATAAATTGCGCTGCGTTTACTAATGTAGATGGTTGCGAAACAAACAAAGATGCAGCTTTTAAGGTTAATGCATTAGGTCCTAGGAATTTAGCTATTGCAGCAGAAGAAATAGGGGCTAAACTTGTTCATGTTTCAACAGATTATGTATTTTCTGGTGAAGTAAGAAATGAAAGTTTAAAGGAATATGATGAAGTAGGTCCTCAAAGTGTTTATGGAACTACTAAGAGATTAGGAGAAGAATATGTAAAACAATTTTCTTCAAAATATTATATAGTAAGAACTGCATGGTTATATGGATACATTGGAAATAATTTTGTATACACTATGAGAAAGCTTGGTCAAAATCATGATGCCATAACAGTAGTAGATGATCAAAGAGGTAATCCAACTAATGCAAATGATTTAGCTTATCACATTTTAAAACTTGTAAATACTGAGGAATATGGTATATACCATTGTACAGGTTCAGGTGAATGTTCTTGGTATGATTTTGCAAGGAAGATTATGGAATTATCAAAATTAAATTGTAAAGTTAATCCAGTAACTTCAGAAGAATATGCAAAAAATGCAGGTAAACCAGTTGCTAAAAGACCATTTTATTCATCACTTGACAATATGATGCTTAGATCAACTGTTGGTGATGAAATGAGAAACTGGGAAGAAGCAATAGAAACTTTTATTGCTAATATTCCTAAATATAATATAAACAAATAATAAAATATAAAAATAGAGGTGTAATATGAAAACATATTTAGTTACAGGTGGAGCTGGATTTATAGGATCTAACTTCGTTTTATACATGTTAAAAAAATACAAGGATATAAAGATAATAAATTTAGATAAGTTAACTTATGCTGGTAATTTAGAAAATTTAAAATCAATTGAAAATGATGATAGACATGTATTTGTTCAAGGAGATATATGTGATAAAGAATTAGTTTCTTCATTATTTAAAAAATATGATATAAATTATGTTGTTCACTTTGCAGCTGAATCTCATGTTGATAGAAGTATAAAAGAACCAGAAATATTTGCAAAGACAAATGTTTTAGGTACTGTTAATATGCTTAATTGTGCTAAAGAAGCTTGGGAAAATGAAGATGGAACATTTAAAGAAGGAGTTAAATTCCATCATGTTTCAACAGACGAAGTTTATGGCTCACTTGGAAAAGAAGGATTCTTTAGAGAAACTACACCACTTGATCCACATAGCCCATATTCATCAAGTAAAGCTGGATCAGATTTAATGGTTAAAGCATATGGTGATACTTTTAAAATGCCTGTAAACATTACAAGATGTTCAAATAATTATGGACCATTCCAATTCCCAGAAAAATTAATACCATTATTGATAAATAATTGTCTTCAATTAAAGGAATTACCTATATATGGTGATGGATTAAATATCAGGGATTGGTTATATGTTGAAGATCATGCAAAAGCAATTGATATGGTTATTAACAATGGAAGAGTTGGAGAAGTTTACAATGTTGGTGGACATAATGAAAGAACAAACCTTCAAATTATAGACACTGTTATTGGATATATACATGATAATGTAGATGAAAGAGTTACTGAAAAATTAAAGACATTTGTTGCAGATAGAAAAGGTCATGATAGAAGATATGGTATTGCACCAGATAAGATTAAAGAAGAACTTGGATGGTACCCTGAAACTACTTTTGAAGTAGGTATTGTTAAAACTATAAAGTGGTATCTTGATAATAAAGAATGGATGCAAAATGTAACATCTGGTGATTATCAAAAGTATTACGAAAAAATGTATAAATAAATTTTAAGAATAAGTATTATAGTAATTATAATACTTATTCTATATTATAAAAAGGCGAGTGATGCATCATAGAAAATAAAGAAGGTAATAAAAATATTAATTTGAAAGATGTGAATTTTTATTGGATTTTTGCTTTAATAATGCTTGCATTTTGTTCTTCTGTATTTTTTGAAAGTGCACAATTGTTATTTGGTGGTTTTATAAAAGAAAAATCAATAATCATTTTATTACGAAGTTTAAATTGGGTTAATGTAATGATTTATTTTTCAATAATTGCCCTTTTAATGATTATATGTTATTTATATTCAGAAATTATTTGTAAGTACTTATATAAATATAGATATATAATTGCTATTGGAATTTTTATTTTATGTGTTATTTTTGAAATAAATGGTTCATCAATAGGATTATGGGGAAATTATTTATCTTCAAATGGTAATGCAGGAGACATAAATAATGTTATTGTAGGTCAATCTAGGATGATACGTACTGATGAATGGGCTACTAATACAGCAATGACTTTTTCTCAGTATTTTAATAAGCCAGAAGCTTTTTCATATTTTAGTGAAACAATTAGAGGAGATTTAACAGATTGTTTTATAATATATGGTCAGCCTATAAAAAGTATTTTAATGATTTTCAGACCATTTCAAATTGGATTTTTATTGTTTAATCCAGGTAGAGGATTGGCATTCTTTTGGTGTGGAAGAATAATTGCTCTTTTTATGGTAACATTTGAATTGGCTATGATTATAACAAAGAAAAATAAAAAGTTATCTGTTATCTGTTCTTTTCTTGTTGTTTTTGCACCAATAATACAATGGTGGTTCGCAATTAATGGTCTTGTAGAAATGTTATTTTTTGGACAATTGGCAATAATAATTATTAGAAAATATATGAAAGATAATAATTACTGGCATAGGATAATTTATTCAATAATTTTGGCTGTGTGTGCAGGTGGATATATCCTCACAATTTATCCAGCATGGATGGTGCCATTAGCTTATGTATTTTTGGCATTGTTAGTATGGATTATATTGGAAAACTATAAAAAGTTTGAATTTGATTGGAAAAAAGATGTTCCTATTATAATTTTATGTATAGCTATAGTAGGAATAAGTATGGGATATATTTTTACTAAATCAATGGATACTGTAAATATAGTTTCAGATACAGTTTATCCTGGAAAGAGGATGTCTGTTGGTGGTAATGGATTTTTTGCTATGTGGACATATATAAGCAACATATTTTTTTCATATACTGATAAAAATTTACCTCTTAATGTTTGCGAAATGTCAAGCTTTTTTGATTTCTTTCCAATGGGATTATTACTTTCATTATTTGTAATAATAAAGGAAAAAAATAAAGATTCATTATTGATATCGTTAATTGTGGTAGATGTATTACTTACTTTATATTGTACATTGTCATTTCCAACATTATTAGCAAAGATTACATTATTAAGTCATTCTACTACAGGAAGAGCATATATAGGTGTTGGGCTTGTTAATATACTTCTTTTAATAAGATCTTTAACACTTATAAAAACAAAGATGAATAAGGTTATAGCTATTGTTTTATCAATTGTATGTTCAAGTGTGATTACATTTTTTGCCAAAAAGTATACTGGAGCCTACTTAACAAATAGTATGTTTGTAATATGCCTTGTGATTCTTGCAGCAATTTTTGTGGTAATTTTATTATCAATTAATGACAAGAAGAAAAACATATTTTCTGTATGTAGTATTGGTTTGATATTAATTTCAGGATTTTTTGTTAATCCTGTTAGAATTGGAGCAAGTGAAGTTACAGATAATAAAATTTTAAATGTAGTAAAAGATATTGTTAAAGAAGATGATGGATTATGGATAGTTGAAGGAATGGGGTTACCTATGAATAATGCATTAATAATGGCTGGAGCAAGAACTATAAATTCAACAAATGTATATCCTGATTTAGAACGTTGGAATTCTATAGATATAGATAAAGAATATGAAAATGTATATAATAGATATGCGCATATTACAGTAAATATAACTAATAATAAAGATTCAAGGTTTGAATTAATTTCTCCAGATGCGTTTAATGTAGATTTAAGTTTAGAAGATTTAAAAAAATTAGATGTAAAATACATTTTTACAAGAAATAATTTAAGTAAGTTTTCTAATGATTATGTAAATTTCAAAGAAAAAGATGTAATTGGAGATTATTATATATATGAAGTTAATTAATTATTTATTAAATTTGTGGAATGGTAATAGAGTATGGAAAAAATAAAAAAATTCTTAAAAAGTAATATATTTGAAGAAATTTTTAGATTTTGTATTACAGGTGGCGTAAGTTTTCTTATAGACTATGGAATATTATTTGTATTAACAGAATTTGCAGGATTAAATTATTTAATATCATCAGGAATTAGTTTTACAGTATCTGTTGTTGTAAACTATATAATGTGCGTTAAATGGGTATTTGATGCTAAAGATATGGATAGTAAATCTGTTATTGCATTTGTAGGTTCAAGTGTAATTGGACTTGGGCTAAATCAAATATTTATGTGGGTTTTTGTAGAAATATTTGGTATGTTTTATATGGTAGCAAAAATAATAACTACAATACTTGTAATGTTTTGGAATTATGTTGCAAAAAGAAAGGCTGTAGTAAAATAGTAGGCCTTTATGTTTATTTTGTAAATAAAATTATTGTATATTAATTTGAAGGAGAATAATATGAAAACTGTAGTTTTAATACCTTGTTATAATGAAGCACAGACAATAGAAAAAGTTATAAAAGATTTTAAAAATAATATGCCACATGCTGAAATATATGTATATGATAACAATTCTACTGATGGTACAGATGAAATTGCCAGAAAAGCTGGCGCCATAGTTAGGTATGAATATAAGCAAGGAAAAGGTAATGTGGTAAGAGCTATGTTTAGGGATATAGATGCCGATTGTTATATTATGGTTGATGGTGATGATACATATCCAGCATCTTTTGGACCTAAGCTTGAAAAATTAATATTAGAAGGAAAGGCTGATTTGGCTGTTGGGGATAGATTATCTTCTACATATTTTACTGAAAATAAAAGGCCTTTTCACAATGTAGGTAATGTTTTAGTAAGAAAACTTATTAATTTAATTTTTAATGCAAAATTAAATGATATTATGACAGGAGCTAGGGCATTTAATAGGGACTTTGTAAAAACTTACCCTGTTTTATCAAAGGGATTTGAAATCGAAACTGAAATGACTATTTTTGCATTAGAAAATAATTTTAGAATAGTTGAAGAACCAATAGAATATAGAGATAGACCTGAAGGAAGTGAATCAAAATTAAATACATATTCTGATGGATTTAAAGTATTAAAGACAATATCAAGTCTTTTTAGAGATACAAAGCCTTTTGCATTTTTTGGTATTATAAGTGCTTTTTTATTGATAGTATCTGCAATTTTCTTTGTGCCTATTTTATCTGATTATCTTTCTACTGGATTAGTTGCTAAATTTCCAACATTAATAGTGTTAACAGTATTAATGAGTTTATCATTTTTAAGTTTTTTCTGTGGGGTAATATTAACAGTGTTAAAGAAACAACATAGACAAAATTTTGAGAGAAATTTAAATTTACTTAGATATATGTATAATAAAAATATAGACAAGGAATAAAAATGCTTTATAAGTTTTACAAGTATTAATATAATGATTATTCGAGGGAGTGAGAAATGTGAAAGTAAAAAAGGCAATTATACCAGCTGCAGGATTAGGAACACGATTCTTGCCAGCAACTAAAGCACAACCTAAGGAGATGCTTCCTATTGTTGATAAGCCTACTATTCAATTTATTATAGAAGAAGCTATTGCATCTGGAATAGAAGAAATATTAATTATTACAGGAAGAAATAAAAAGTGTATAGAAGATCATTTTGATAAATCAATAGAACTTGAAATGGAACTTGAGAAGAGTGGTAAATCAGATCTTTTAGAACTTGTTAGAGATATATCTGATATGGTTGATATTCATTATATAAGGCAAAAGGAACCTAAAGGACTTGGTCATGCAATATATTGTGCAAAGACATTTGTTGGAAATGAACCATTTGCTGTTATGCTTGGAGACGATGTTGTAGATAGTAAAGTACCTTGTTTAAAACAACTTATAGATTGCTATTCTGAATATAATACTTCAATACTTGGGGTTCAAAAGGTACCTGAAGATCAAGTTAATAAGTATGGAATTATTAATGGAAGATTTATAGAAGATAGAGTTTATAAAGTAAATGATTTAGTAGAAAAGCCATCTCCAGAAGAGGCACCTAGTAATATAGCTATACTTGGAAGATATATAATAACACCTGAAATATTTAAACATATTGAAAATACTAAGCCAGGTAAGGGTGGGGAAATTCAACTTACAGATGCTTTAAAATCATTAATAACTCAGGAAGTTATGTATGCTTATGAGTTTGATGGTAAAAGATATGATGTAGGTGATAAATTAGGATTTTTACAAGCTACTATTGAATATGCTTTAAAAAAACCTGAGCTTAGAGACAATTTTGTTAAATACTTGGAATCTAAGCCTTGGGAAAAATGATAATAAAAAAGGTGTCATAATTTATGGCACCTTTTTTGAATTATTTGTTGTTATGGAATAAAAATAACTTAAATAACTCCAAAATATTATAGAAATAAAGCTTGCAATATAAACTAAATTGCTTTCAAATAAATTAACAAATAATATTCCAAATATTAATGTTAAAAGTATTCCATTTATGAGTTTATCTTTTTTATTCATAGAATCAATTTTTTTTGTTAATGTGCATATGGTCATAATAATAAGTGATATAAATATTATAAATGAAATAAGACCATTAGCAGTTATTATTTGAAGATATATATTATGAAGTCCTCCTGCTTCTATACCAGGAAGAACTACACCAAGTCTCATACTATAAACTCTTTCAACCAAGTTAGAATTTCCTACACCTGTAAGTAAATTATTTTTAAATAAAAGGTATGCTGAATACCATAATTCATTTCTAGATGATAGAAAATCATATAATCTTTCATGAAATTTAGCAAAAAGTCCTATACATGTTATTGTTGGAACTATAATTATTGCCAATCTAAATATATTATTTTTTATATATAAAAATATAAAGACAAATGGTATGGCAAGTAAAAGTAAAATTGCACTTCTTCCACCAGAATATATAACATTAAATATTTGAATAACAGCATTTATAATATAAAAACATTTAAAAAGTTTATTACATGATTTTAAATAGCAATAAAAAGACAATACAAAGCTTATAGCAGCTGATATAGCTAAAGTATTTTTATACACATAAAGTCCTTGATTTAAGCCGTAAGTAGTATCAAAAAGTACAAATGAAATCTTGAATATATACATAATTGTTGAAGCAGTAGAAAAAACAAAAGTAAAGCCAATAAATAAATTAGAAATTATATTTAATTCATTATTAAGCAATTCTTTAGATTTATCTTTTTCTATAAAAAATACTCCAGTTAAGATTATTAAATTTATAATCCAAATTTTAAGGTTATCAATACTTCTATAAAATATTAAATTTAGTATTAATGTAAAAGCTAAAAAGATATATATAAGTATTTCAATTTTGTTTGGTTTTCTAAGGACAATTTTATAAAAATGATAAATTGACAAGACTATACCCCAAAGAAGTGCTATCTTTGAAATTAAGTTCAAAAATGGCACCTCTTTTAATATTGTTACAAAGCATAAATTAATTATTAGATAAAATATTATAAAATAAAAGTTATTAAATAACGTTTTATTTAATATACTTTTTATTTTACAAGGTTTGCTTTTAATTATACTCATTATCTTGGTATCATACCTATTTTTTTCATCATTTTTCTAAGAGTTTTATTAGCAACATAAGATGCTTTTTCAGCTCCCTTTTTATATATGCTTTCTAGGTAAGTCTTATCACTTAATAATTCATTTACTTTCTTTTGAATTGGTTCAAGTTCGGATATAATAGCATCAGCAGCATCTTTCTTTAAGTCTGCATATCCTTTGTTTTTATAGGATTTAACAAGTTCTTCTGGTGAAATGCCCTTAATTGCAGAAATTATGTTTAATAGATTTTTAACACCAGGTTGATCATCTGAATAATTAATTACTCCAATACTGTCTGTTACGGCTCTTGAAATTTTCTTCCTTATTACATCAGGTGGATCCATAATTAATATGAATGAATTTGGATTATCTGATGATTTTGACATTTTCTTAGTAGGCTCTTGTAAATCCATTATTTTAGCACCTTCTTTAGGAACATATCCTTTTGGAATTTTAAAGGTTTCACTATAAGTATTATTAAATCTATTAGCAATATCACGTGTAAGTTCTAAGTGTTGTGTTTGATCAATTCCTACAGGAACAAGATCTGTTTGATAAAGTAATATATCTGCAGCCATTAGTGTTGGATAATTTAATAAGCCAGCACCTATTGGGACACCAGTATTACCATATCTTTGTGATTTATCTTTAAATTGAGTCATTCTGCTAAGTTCACCCATGTAAGTGTTACATGTTAAAAGCCAGCAACACTCTGCATGAGCAGGTACATGTGATTGTATAAAGATTGTATTTTTTTCAGGAGAAATTCCTGCAGCAAGATATATTGCAAGTAATTCTAATGTTCTTCTCCTTAAATCAGCTGGTTTTTGTGGAACTGTAATTGCATGTAAGTCAACAATGCAAAAATAACAATCGTAATCATCTTGAAGTTTAACCCAGTTTTTCAAGGCTCCTAAATAATTCCCAAGTGTTAAGTTACCAGATGGTTGAATACCACTGAAAATTATTTCTTTATTTTCAGACATTTATTTAAACACCTCTTTCAAGTATATAATTAGTATATTTAATTATAAATTTTAGTAAAATTACTGTCAAATTTATAATATATTTTCTTGACATAATATAGACCTTATTATAGCATAAATGTGACCTTCTTTTATAATAAAATTTGCATTAGTATCTTATAAATAAGATATTTGAAAAAGAATTATATTTATATTAAAAAAATAATTGTACGTAGTATAAAAATGAGGTTTTATGTTATACTAAAATATAGGTTATAAGCTATAGATATGTATATTATAAAGGAGAAGAATTAAATGAAACCAATATTATATATAGTTATTCCTTGTTATAACGAGGAAGAAGTATTGCCTATTACATGTGATATGTTTTTAAACAAAGTTAATGAGTTAGTGAAAATAGATAAGATTAGTGATGATAGTAGAATTCTTTTTGTTAATGATGGAAGTAAGGATAAAACATGGGATATAATAAGTGATTTATCTAAAAAGGACAAGCATTATGTTGGAATTTCTCAAAGTAGAAATAGAGGACACCAAAATGCTGTTCTTGCAGGTCTTATGGAAGCAAAAGATAATTGTGATATTACTATAAGTATAGATTGTGATGGACAAGATGATATAAATGCTATAGATCAAATGATAGACGAATATTTAAAGGGTTCTGAAATTGTTTATGGTGTAAGAAGCAAGAGAGAGACGGACACATTTTTTAAGCGTTTTACAGCTGAAGGTTTTTATAAGCTTCTTAATTGGATGGGAGCAGAAGTTGTATTTAATCATGCAGATTATAGATTAGTGTCTAGCAGAGTTTTGCAAGAATTTAAAAATTATAAGGAAGTTAATATATTTTTGCGTGGCATGTTTCCTCTTGTAGGTTTTAAAAGTACTAGTGTTTATTATGAAAGGCATGAGAGAATTGCAGGGGAAAGTCATTATCCTTTAAAAAAAATGTTGGCATTAGCATTTGATGGAATTACAAGTCTTAGTATAAAGCCTATTAGAATGATTACAGGATTGGGTACGTTTATTGCTATTTTAAGTTTTGTAGGAGTAATTTGGTCATTTATTATGGCTATAATAGGTAAAACAGTAGCCGGATGGGCAAGTATGACAAGCATAATATGTTTTATAGGTGGAGTTCAACTTATTTGTATGGGAGTACTTGGTGAATATATAGGTAAAATTTATATGGAAGTTAAAGCAAGACCTAGATATATAATAAGCGATAGAACATTTAGTAATAAAGATGAACAATAATATTAAGCAGTAACAATGCTACTAGATTGTTACTGCTTATTTTTTATATAAAAAATACTATATGTTATTAATGGAATAATTAAAAAAGTACCAATAAATATATATTGTATAAATTCTAAATTCCTAAAAAATAAATATTGATCTTTTGCAAGATAAATACTTATACAAAAGATAATTATGTTATAGAGTAAAACAAATAGTGTTTTACTTTTTATTTTATCTTTTAATATAGTAATTATTCCAAATGATGATATTAAGTATTTGGCAAAAAACATACACACGCTTCTAAAAATATAAAATATTTGTCCGAATTCAATAAAGTTTACAATTTGGATTTGTTGTGATTGCAAATATTCAGGATAAAAAATATTTGCAGATCTCTGAGGACCAAAGAAAGTAATTAATGTAATTAGTGAAATATCAATAAGTATTATACATAGTAAAGTTGAAATAAAACTATGCTTAATAAGATGTTTAGTATCACTTAAATAGTTAAGTATAGGAAGTGTAATCATAACAGATGACATAGATCCTAAAATAAGAAAAAAACATTTTAAGGAATTTTTGTTAAAAATATTATAAGCTATAGGAAGTAGCTTAGTAAAATCAAGATATTTAACAATAAGCGCTAAGTATATTATATCCCCTATAATTGCTATAATTCCAATAATAAGTACGATAATTAAAATTGAGTTAAATTTTCGCGTTAGTATATAACATGATGGTATAAGCATAAATAAGATACAAAACCATATAGGAGTCTCCATAAAAAGATTTGTATGAGTAGAACTTGCATAGCTTGAAATAGATTCTACTGATGTTACAAAAAGTCCTAATATAAATGTAAATAATAGTAGTTTATTTAAAAGTTTTGGATAAGACTTATTATATACTGAGTTTATGGAAAGTGTATTAGTTTTTGAAGAAATTTCTAAAATATATAAATAACATAATATTACTAGGATGCCACTAAAGAGTGAAATAATCCATGTATTACGTTGTCCTTCTGATATGAATACTGAGGAATATATTCTTATGGAAACTACCATCGTGCAAAAAATAAAGAACATAAAATGTTTTGTAGATAATTTGTTCATTATAAAAAAACCTCCTAAATAAATCAGTATTAGTATTAGCAAAAGAAAAAATATTAAACATTTATCCTATGAATATTATCCATATTTTTTGAAATACTATTGTTAGGTGATGCAAAGTGGATAAAAAACTAGAATATGTAAAACAAAGATTAAAAAATTCTTTTGATGTAAAGTATAGAGAAATAAATACTAAGATAGGAAAATGTACATTAGTATTTATAGATGATTTATGTGGAGTGTCATTTATTAGTGAATACATAATAACTCCATTGAAAAAGCAACAGTATACTTACACTAATGTAGAAGAAGTAGTTTATAATGTATTAGATATAAATATAGCAAATTATGCTAAGGATTTAGATGATGCAATTTTACATGTATTGTCTGGAGATGTAATACTTTTATTCGAAGATTTTGAAAAGATAATTTATTGTGAAGTAAAGGGATTTGTAAGAAGAGGTATATCGATTCCTGTTACTGAATCTGTAATAAAGGGCCCTAGAGAAGGATTTAATGAACTTATAGTAGATAATGTATCTCTAATACGAAGAAAGGTTAAGAATTCAGACTTAAAGTTTGAACCTATATTTAAGGGAAGAGATAGTCAAACAGTAGTGGCTATATCATATATACAAGGAATAGCACCTGAAGCACTAATTAACCATGTTAGAGAAAAAGTGAAAAATATGGACATTAAATTTATATTAGATACAAATTACATAGAAGATGAACTCCGCGTACAAAAATCGGCATTTGACACAATTGGGTATACAGAAAAACCAGATGAGGTAGCTGCAAAAATATTAGAAGGCAGAGTATCTGTATTAGTTGATGGAACACCTTTTGTAATAACTGTTCCATATTTTTTCCTAGAAAATTTTCAAGCACCAGATGATTATTACATAAATAAGTATTATGCAAATTTTACGCGAATTTTAAGGTGGCTTGCATT
Organism: Clostridium sp. HCP1S3_C6; assembly: GCF_052066735.1. Taxonomy (NCBI): domain Bacteria; kingdom Bacillati; phylum Bacillota; class Clostridia; order Eubacteriales; family Clostridiaceae; genus Clostridium; species Clostridium sp. HCP1S3_C6. Next base: position 34,401 of record NZ_JBQHRN010000003.1, on the reverse strand, counting down.
CTTTCTTGCAGTATTTTCTCCAGGAATATATATAGCTATTATTAATTATCATTACTCAATGCTTCCTTCATCTTTTCTATTTAGATTAGCAGTAGCAAGGGCTGGTGTACCGCTTCCTACAATAGTGGAAATAATAATAATGATGCTTGCCTTTCAACTTATAAAGGAAGCTGGGCTTAGGCTTCCCCAGCCAATAGGAGGAGCTATGAGTATTGTTGCTGCATTAATACTAGGTGATGCGGTTGTTGGAGCTGGAATATCTTCTAGAATTACAATCATTATTGTAGCCGTAAGTACATTAAGCTATTTCTTAATACCAAAGCTTTATGGAAGCATGTCAATATGGTCTATTATAATAACTTTATTAAGTGCTATTTTTGGGCTTCCTGGATTTTTTATAGGAAGTATAATACTTCTTGCAAGACTTTCAGATCTTGAAACTACAGGCTATGCTTATCTTTTCCCTATGGGAAGCTTAAAAACATATAATTTTCATGACATTTTATTTAGGGGAGACTTAAAGAAAATATCTCAAGATATTGTAGTTGATGGAGGGGAAGACAGTAATGAAGAAACATCGTAAACTTAAGATTTTTACTTTTATATATATTTTTTTATGCACTAATTTAATAGGGTGTTTTAATTATTCAGAAATTAACAAAATTACTTTTGCTACATCAATTATTTTTGATATTGATGAAATTGATAATATATCAGTATACATTGACTGTGTTAGACCTTATAGAAGTGAAAAAGAAAGTTCTGATAAAGGTAAGCATGTAATATTTCAAAGCACAGGAAAAACTGCAGGAGAAGCTCTTTCTAGAATAAGTAATTTCTCAAACAATAAACTTAATTTTACTCAAGTAAGGGCATATATATTCACTGAAAATGCAGCAAAAAACGGAATAGATAAATATGTTGATTTAGTTAATAATGATGTTCAATTTGGATTTAAACCATACATGTTTGTATACTATGGAGATATTAATGATATTGTAAAACCTGATAGTGAAGGTGATGAACAAGATTATTTAGGTCTTTATTTAGATCAACTTGAAAGCATAAATAAAAAGAACATAGATACCATAAGTTCAAATTTAAATGATTATATATCTAAAACATTAGACGGAAATAAGAATTCTTTTATGGGTTCAATAAAGATGCAAGAAGATATAATAGAAAAGAAAATTGCACTAGATGGTGGTGCATTATTTAATAATAATAAATTAGTAAATAACTTAAATAAAAGTGAGTGTGTTTCACTTAATTTGTTAACTAAAAGGATAAATCAAGGCACATTTAAAATTGAAAATCCACAAAATAACAAAGATTTTATAACGCTTAATGTAGTAAAAAGTGTACCTAATACAAAAGTTACATGTGAAAATAACAAAATTATAGTTAATAAAAATATTGATATGACATTATCTATAAGTGAGATTCAAGGAAAATTAAAAGTAAATAATAATAATAAAACATCCATGGAATTAAATGAAAAAATAGCAATAGAGAAATTGCTAAATGACTTTTACAATGAATATACACAAAAACAAATAGATATTTTAGATTTAAGGAGATTAGTTGAAGAAAAGTATCCTGATGTTATACAAAATCACAGTATTCAAAATATAGATTTAAAAATAGAAGTTAATCTTAATATAGAGGGAAGTAATCTAACTAGGAATAGTTTGTAAAATCAAAAAGTTTTTTATTTAATTACATAAATATTAAATTAACATTATGTTAATTTGGTAATATCTCAATAAAAATACTTTAATAAAGATATATAATTTTAATAAAGATTATATAATTTAAAGAAGCTTTTTAGGGGGATTTAAAGTTGGATGAAAAGAAACTACTTAGTATTATTAATAAAGAAGAGGGAACCAAATTAGATTTTAAGCTAAAGCTTGATTTATGGTGTGAAAGTGGCAAAAAAGAATTTGCAAAGGATATTTGCGCTATTGCAAATTCAAGAGGTGGAGGCCGTGGCTATATAATAGTTGGGGTAAGAGATAAAACAAAAGAAATTGTTGGATTAAAAGATGAGGATATGTTTAGAGAAGAAGCTGTGCAGCAAATTATTGCAACAAGGTGTGAACCACCAATTCCTATAAATGTTGAATTTACAATATTGGACAATAAAAAAATAGCAATTATAACTATATATAATGGTGATCAAAGGCCATATCAGGTTAGGGAAAATGGTGCTTTTTACACTAGAAGAGGTTCAACTACTGATGTTATGCGAAAGCAAGAAATACTTAGGATATTTGAAGAAAACTTAGAATTATCAGTAGAGACTTGTCCGGTTCTGAAAAGTGATATAAGTTATCTTGATATGTCTTTAGTTAAAAAGTATTTTTTTAGGAAAGGCATTGTTTTAAATGATAAAAATAGAAAATACCTTTTAGAAAGTAGTGGTATAACATATATACAAAAGGAAACTGGCAAGGAAAAATGTACCCTTGGAGGACTTCTTGTTTTTTCTGAAATAAATAGTATATGTATTTCTAACAATATAATAAGAATAATAAACAAATTTAATAATAATTATGCTGAAGTTATAGTTATTCAAGGAAGTTTGCTTACAATGATTAATAAAACTGATGATTTACTTAGAAAAATAATAAATAAAGAATATCCTATATTTGCTGTTTTAGAAGCTGTGAAAAATGCTGTACTTTATAGGGAGTATACAGAAGTAAATAGAATTATAGAAATTGTAATTACAAATAAAAGTATAGTTATAGAAAGTCCAGGAGAACTTATTTCAAATAATACTAATACAAATTATATTAGAAGAAACATGTGGATATATGAAAAATTAATAACATTAGATGATACTAATACATTTTTAAATAATGGTAGAGGATTAAGTAGAATAAAAAATGCATTTAAGGGTAAGGGAAGAGTTAGATTTGTTAATTCTGAAACAGATAATACCTTTAAAGTTATATTGCCGGGGAAATACTAAGAAATAGTTATATAATTTTAGTGTTGTAACATTGACAAAACTCTCCAATAATATTATTCTAAAGAAAGTGTGAAAATTAGAAAAAATGTAGCTAAATTAATAAATATAATGTATAATTAGTTAAATTTAAATAATATTTGAAAGGAGATTTTTGGCTAGATGAGTAATGTATTAGATGAGTTATTAGAACGTGGATACATAAAACAGTTTACCCATGAGGAAGAAACAAGAGAGTTATTAAATAAGGAGAAAATAACTTTTTATATAGGTTTCGATCCTACTGCTGATAGTTTACATGTTGGTCACTTTATAGCACTTATGTTTATGGCTCATATGCAAAAAGCTGGTCATAGACCAATAGCACTTCTTGGTGGTGGGACTGCAATGGTTGGTGATCCATCAGGTAAAACTGATATGAGAAAAATGCTTACAAAAGAACAAATTGAGCATAATGTTAATTCTATAAAAAAACAAATGGAAAGATTTATAGATTTTTCTGATGGTAAAGCATTATTAGTTAATAATGCAGACTGGCTTTTAAATTTAAATTATGTGGATTTTTTAAGAGATATTGGAACACATTTCACAGTAAACAGAATGCTTGCAGCTGAATGTTTTAAGCAAAGAATGGAAAAAGGATTATCATTCTTAGAATTTAACTATATGTTAATGCAAGGATATGATTTCTATGTATTAAACCAAAAATATGGATGCAAGATGGAACTTGGTGGAGACGATCAATGGTCCAATATGATTGCAGGTGTAAGACTTATACGAAGCAAAGCTCAAACTGATGCTTATGCAATGACATGTGCACTTTTAACAAATAGTCAAGGTCAAAAGATGGGAAAAACAGTAGGGGGAGCTTTATGGCTTGATCCTAAGAAAACTTCACCATATGATTTTTATCAATATTGGAGAAATGTTGATGATGCAGATGTTGAAAAGTGTTTAGCATTATTAACATTTTTACCAATGGATGAAGTAAGAAGACTTGGTTCATTAGAAGGTGCAGAAATAAATAAGGCAAAAGAAATACTTGCTTATGAAGTTACAAAGCTTGTACATGGTGAAGAAGAGGCTAAAAAGGCACAGGAAGCTGCTAGAGCATTATTTGCAGGTGGCGTAGATATGAGTAATGTTCCAACTGTTGAAATATCTAAGGATGTATTAGGAAGTACAGTTCTTGATGTTATAGCTCAAAATAAGATTGTACCATCAAAAAAGGAAGGAAGAAGACTTATAGAGCAAAATGGATTATCATTAAATGATGAAAAAGTTACTGATGTTCAAAGATTACTAACAGAAGAAGATTTTAAAAATGGATCAGCTTTAATAAAAAGAGGTAAAAAGAATTATACTAAGTTAGAACTTAAATAATAAATAGTATGTGGCTATTGCATTGCAATAGCCATTTTTAATTTACAATATTATGAAAAAAGTAATTGAAACAAGCTATGTAGAATAGTATAATTTACATAAGAAAAAGAAGTAAAGGGGGGATATTTGTGAATGATTTATTGGTAATAATACCAGCGTATAATGAAGAAATGAATATTATAAAAGTGGTAAAAGAAGTAAAAGAAGAAATTAAGGATGCTGATATTTTAGTAGTAAACGATTCATCTACTGATAATACATTAAATGTATTAAAGGAAAACAATATAAATTACATAACAACTCCCTATAATCTTAATTATTCAGGTGCAATTCAAACTGGTTTTAAGTATGCAGCCAAAAAGGGGTATAAATATGTAGCGCAATTTGATGGTGATGGTCAACATATAGCATCTGAGTTATCAAAATTATATATGGAAGCTAAACTTAAAAATTATGATATTGTTATTGGTTCAAGATTTATTCAAAAAACAAACTATAAGCATTCACTATTTAGAAAAATAGGAACATTATTATTTAAGCATATTATAAAAGCAATATGTAGTAGAAACATTACAGATCCAACATCAGGAATGCAGGTATTAAATAGAAAGGTTTATACGAAATATGCTAAGATAGGTAATTATCCAGAATATCCAGATGCCAATTTAATAATAGAAATGTTGATATTAGGATATTCAATAAAGGAAATTCCAGTAGAAATGAGAGAAAGAGAATTTGGTGTAAGTATGCATTGTGGTATTTGGAAACCCTTCACATATATGATAAGAATGATTTATAGCATTATTATTATTTTATTAAGATATAAAGGTGTAAAGAAAATGAAGATGGAAATGGTAGGTGAGAATAATGGCACCAACTAGAATATTTTTTACAATATTAAGTTTAATATTTTCAGTATTAGTTATTTGTAAAGTAAGAAAAAGAAGATTTTTTGAAAAAGACAGTTTTATGTGGCTTATTGGATGTTTCGTTATGCTTATTTTGGGACTATTTCCAACTATAGTTATAAGATTTGCAAATATAATTGGCATTGAATATGCACCATCATTATTATTTCTTGTTGCTATTGTTTTTGCAATGTTTTTATTATTTAGATATAGTCAAGAGGTTAGCAAACTTAAGGAAGAAACTAAGGAACTTGGTGAACGTATAGTAGTTTTAGAAAAATTATTAGATGAAAAGCAAAATGAAAAAAAGGATAATGGCCAATAAAGGTAATATGATATGAAGGAAAATTTAAAACATAAAATATTAATGGGTGCAATAGCATTTTTATGTGTTATGGTTTGTACGTGTTTTTATATAGTAGATATTAGAACACAAGCTGTAAACTCAAATTATGATACTAGTTTTTGTAATATGGGATATGGTTATGATGAACAGGTAATAACAAATAATGTAATAGTTAAACAGAGTTTTTCAATAAAAGATAATATATCTGGAATAAAGCTTGGAATTAAATCAAATAGTAAAAAAACAAGAGGAAATTTAATAGTAAAGCTTTATGATAAAGATTCAAAAATATTAGTTAGCGAATGGAAAATTAAATTTGATGAAAATACTAAATTTGAGTATGATGGTGATTCATTACCTTTATTAATGAATAATAGTAATTATAATGTTTTGAATCCTGGAGTATATAATAAATATTCAAAAACAAAAAAAGAGTACACTTTGGAAATTACATCTGATAGTGAAGATCCTGATACTGCTCCTTGTGTATATGTTTCTAAGGAAAAAACATATAATGATGGAAACTTATTTGTTAATTATTCAGAACATAATAGTGATTTGTGGTTTAAGGTTGTGTCTAAAGGAAGCCATTTTATAAATACTATATATATGGTCATATGTGCAATTATTAGTATATTCATAATTTTTCTGTATTATTTGATTTTTATAAAAAAGTGTAATATTAAAAATATATTTTTAATAAGCTCGTTAATTATTGGTTTTATATATATGATTATTATGACGCCTTACAGTGTTTCTGATGAAGAAGGTCATATAACTACAGCATATAGATATTCTAACGTTATTTTAGGCAATGGATATCAAACTGAAAATGGAAATATGCTTAAAAGGAAATGTGATATAAGAGAATATGGTTTAGATACAATACCTTCAGAAAGTACTTATAAAGCTATTATTGATAATTTCTTTGATAAAGTATCAGAAGAAGATAAAGAACTTTGTGAGGTGCCTGGGGATCACATAGGAAACTTGTGGCAATATATACCTGCTTCTTTAGGTATAACTATTGCAAGAGTTATGAATGTGGGATATATTCCTTTAGTGTATATGGCACGACTATTTAATTTTATGTTTTTTATAGGATTAATCTATTTAGCTATAAAAAAAATCCCCTTTGGGAAAATAACAATGTATACAATAGCAATGCTTCCAATGACCTTGCATCAAGGAATGTCCTGTTCTTATGATTCAATTGTTTATGGTATTTCATTTTTATTTATTAGTTATTGCATATATATAGCTTTTACAAAGGATAAAATAAAAAAAACTGATATACTTGTTTTAGCATTGTCAGGAGGAATTCTTTCAACATGCAAAGCTGGCATATTCATTTTTATTTGTTTTGCATGTCTTATTATACCTAAAAGTAAATTTAAAAATAAAAAAAAATATTATAAAACAATAGCAGGTATTATTTTATGTGCTGTTTCAATGCTTTTAATTTTTAATTTTGTTAAGGTTACAAAGGCAGTAACAGTAACATCAAATGATAATCTTCAAAATTTTTCAAGTGTTTCAGGATATACCTATAAAAATATAATTGAATCACCTTTAAATTTTACTAAAATAGCATTTAATACAATTAGAGAAAGTGGAGATTTTCTTTTTATGTCAACCTTTGGACAATATCTTTCATGGTCTACAGTTAGGCCTATTGAAGTACCTGTAGTAATTATAATATGTTATATAATAATTACAATTATTTCAGCACTTAAAGTTGATGGGGAAGAAAAGTATTTTAATTTTAAAAATAAATTAATATTTTTAACTATATCAATAACAATATTTTTCGTATTTATGGTTGTTGCATTTACTTGGACTCCGAATACACAAAATGTTATTTTTGGACTTCAAGGGAGATATTATGTAGAAATTTTACCGCTTTTAGTATTTTTATTTAGAAATAATACAATAGTGTTAAAGAAAAATATTAATAGGCAGATTATGTATGGGGTATGTATACTTCAATTTATTACTGTGCTTAATTTATTTGTAAATATTATTAAATAGAAAATAAGGAGTAGTACATTGTATAAACAATATGATAAGGATGTATTAAAAAAATTACAAAATGTCCAGCTAGAGATTTTGAGTGATTTTATAGATATATGTGAAAAAAATAATTTGGATTATTTTCTCGTATTTGGAACAGCCCTTGGTGCAGTTAGGCATAAGGGGTTTATTCCTTGGGATGATGATGTTGATGTTGGTATGCTTAGAGAAGATTATAACAAGTTTTTAGAAATTGCAAAGACGCAGCTAAGTAATAAATATGAAATATTAACTCCCTTAACAAATAAAGAATATGCCTGTTCAGTTACTCATTTTGAGAAGAAAAATACAAGTTTTATTCCTGAAACATCAAAGGATCTTAAATGTAATATGGGTATAAACATAGATATTTTTGCATTTGATAATATAGCTGATGAAAAATTTAAAAAGAATGTGCAGGCAAAAAAAGCATGGTTTTTAGGAAGACTTCTATTTTTAAGGGGGACAGCACATCCTATTATTCATATAAAAGGAATAAGGGGAGAAATTGCAAAAATTATATGTGTAATAGCTCATTATATTCTTGTTATTTTTAATATATCAGCACCATTTATATACAAGAAACTTTTAAAAGTATCTAAGAAGTACAATAATATTTCTACTGAATATGTAACATGTTTTGAAGATTTTGCACCTATTAATGATATGATAAGAAGAAAAGATATATTTCCACTTAAACAAATAAAATTTGAAAATTTAGAGGTAAATGTTCCAAACAAAAATCATGAGCTGTTAACAGGAATGTATGGTGATTATATGAAAATTCCACCTAAAGATAAAAGAATTAATCATTGTCCTTATGTATTAGATTTTGGAGAATAAAATGAAGGAAAAGGTTTTTAAAAGTACAAAAAACTATAATATAAATACTAGCAAAAAAGCTTTTGTATGGAATATGATGGGAAGCTTGTTAAATGCAGCTTCTTCAATGATACTATTAATAATAGTAACAAGAATTAAAGGAGACTTTGAAGGTGGATTATTTGCATTTGCTTTTTCCACATCTCAGTTATTTTTAAGTATTGGAAATTATGAAGTTAGACCATATCAATCAACTGATATAAACAAAAAATATGCATTTAAAGATTATTTATCTTCAAGAGTTGTTTCATGTAGTTTTATGTTGTTTTGCGCATTTTTATATATTTTATGTTTTAATTATTCAAAAGAAAAAGGAATTTTGATTTTCTTGTTATGCTTTTACAGAATGCTTGATGCTTTTGCAGATGTATTCGAAGGAGAATTTCAAGTTAATGATAGACTTGACTTATCAGGAAAATCACTTGCTATTAGAGTTGTTATAGGAACAATAGTCTTTTTGTGTTCAATGGTTATTACAAAAAATATGATATATTCGTGCATATGTATGAATATATCATGTATTGTTTGGATAATATTGTATGATTTTATTACATGTGAAAAATTATTTACTAAAATAAAATTATCTTTTAGTAAAAGCTGTATCAATAAAATAAAAAATATTTTTAAAGAATGCTTTCCTCTTTTTATTGGTGCATTTCTTCTTATGTACATTTTTAATATCCCAAAGTTTTCAATAGATAGGTATATGACATATGATATTCAAAATTATTTTAATATATTGTTTATGCCAATATCTATAATAAATCTTTTTAGTATATTTTTATTTAGGCCTGTTCTTACAAAGCTTGCAGAGCATTTTAATAATTTAAATATAAGAAAGTTTTTATTTATGATTTTTATTCTTTCTTTATGGATAATATTATTAACAGGTGTTTGTATTATAGGTGCATATATATTAGGAATACCAGTACTTTCACTAATATATAATACAAATTTAAGCCATTATAAATTAGAACTTGTTATTATGATGATTGGTGGAGGGTTTAGTGCATTATCAACATTACTTCATTATGTTATAACAGTAATGAGAAAACAAAAAAGCTTATTAATTGGTTATATTGTAACAGCAGTTTTAGGAAGTATTATATCAAATGTTCTTATTTCAAAATATGGAATAATGGGATCTTCCTTTACATATCTTATTCTAATGATTATTTTATCACTAATTTTTATTATTACATTAGTGTATTATATAATAAAAATAAGAATTAATATAAATATGGGTAGGAATAATAATGGATAAAAAAGTAGTTATATTTTCAGCATTATATTTACCAAGTGCTTATGGTGTTGAAAGATATACATATAATTTAGCAGATAAATTATCAAAAAAGGGATATAAGGTAAAAATAATAACTTGTAATGTATTTAACTTAAAGTATTATGAAAAAATAGATAATGTTGAAGTTTTTAGAGTGCCATGTTTTAAGCTTTTGGGGGGAAGATTCCCTGTTACACTTTATTCTAAGAAATTAAGAAATGCTCTAAAGGATATTAAAAAGGAAGAAACAAATCTTGTAATTATAAACACAAGGTTTTATGTTAATTCTTTAGTAGGAGCATTATTTTCAAGATTTAATAGGTATAAATCAATAGTAATAGAACATGGTACAAGCCATTTTTCAGTTAACAGTACAATTTTTGATTTTTTAGGTCATATATATGAGCATTTTATTACATTTATTATAAAAAGATGTTGCAATAATTTTTATGGAGTATCTAAAGCATGTAATAAATGGCTTGCTCATTTTAATATAAATCCTAAGGGAGTATTGTATAATTCAATAAATATAGATTTTATTAATAAAATTCAAATTGAAAAGGATTCTTATAGACATAAATATAATATAAATAGCAATGATATTTTAATAGTATTCGTAGGAAGACTTGTTAAGGAAAAGGGGATTATTCAATTAATAAATGGATTTAAGTTGTTATTAAAAAAGCAAAACAATGTCCATTTGTTTGTAGCTGGTGATGGATTGCTTTTTGACGATATAATGAAAATAAAAAATTGTAATATTCATATACTTGGTAAAATTGAATTTGAAAATGTTATAAGGCTTTTAAAAGAAAGTGATGTATATTGCCTGCCAACTGAATATGCAGAAGGTTTTCCTACATCACTTTTAGAAGCTGCAGCCACAAAAAACTTTATAGTCACAACTGATAAAGGTGGCTCTAAGGAGCTTATAAAAGATGATAGTTATGGAATAATATTAGATAATATTAATGAGAAAACAATAGAAAAAGCATTAAGTAAGTGTGTAAACAATAAAGAATATAGAAATGAGGCTATTAATAAAGCATATGATAGATTGATTGAAAATTTTGAGTGGGAGAAGACATGTAAAAAAGTTATAGACATAATAAATGAATCTTCCAAATAAAAGGGGTGTTTAATATGAAAGCAGTTATATTAGCAGCTGGAATGGGAAATAGATTGGGCAAGTATACAAAAGATAACACAAAGGCCATGGTGGAATTAAATGGGAAAAAACTTATAGAGTATACACTTGATTCTTTAGAAAAATATAACGTTAAAGATGTTGTAATTGTAGTTGGATATAAAAAGGAAAATTTAATGAGTTATATAGGAGATACATATAATGGTATACATATAAAATATGTTGAAAATAACATTTATGATAAAACTAATAATATTTATTCATTATATTTAGCTAAAGATGAACTTAATGATGACATTATACTTTTAGAAAGTGACATAATATTTGATGATAAGGCTATTGAAAAATTAATAAATAGCAAGGAAAAGGATATTGTTCTTGTAGATAAGTATGAAAAATGGATGGATGGAACTGTAACAACATTAGATGAAAAAAACTATGTTTGTGATTTTGTTGATAAAAATGAGTTTAATTGGGATGATATTTATAAGTACTATAAAACAGTTAACATATATAAATTATCAAGGGAATTTTTGCAAAACAAGTATATGCCATTTTTAGAAGCACATATAAAGAGTGAGGGGGTTAATTCTTATTATGAACAAGTATTAAAGGTCATTACACGCTTGAGTAGTGTAAAGCTTAAGGCTATAAATATAAGTGGTTTAAAATGGTATGAAATAGATGATATACAAGACCTTGATATAGCTTCTGCACTATTTAGCAAGTCAAGTGTTAATGAATTAAGAAAAAGATATGGTGGTTATTGGAGATTTCCTAAGGTAAAGGATTTTTGCTATTTAGTAAATCCGTATTTTCCAAGTGATAAATTAAAGAATGAATTAAAGGCAAGTTTTAATGAACTTATAAGTGAATACCCTTCTGGGCAAATGGTTCAAAAACTTTTAGCAGCTAGAATGTTTAATTGCAATATTGATGAGATAGTTGTTGGAAATGGTGCAGCAGAGCTTATAAAGGCTATTTCAAAATTTATAAAGGGTAGGATTTTAATTATTGAACCAACATTTAATGAATATGCTGAAAGATTTGGAGATGACAGAATTATTCATTATAATACATCAAAAAATAATTATGAGTACAGTATTTATGACATAATTGATAAAAGTAAAGAAGCTTCAGCAGTAGTACTTATTAATCCAGATAATCCTTCAGGACATTATCTTTCAAAAGAGCATATAATAAAACTTCTTAATAATTTAAAGAAAAATAGTAAAATCCTAATTTTAGATGAATCATTTATTGATTTTGCAGGGACAGATGAAGTTTTTACTATGATAGATTCTAATATTTTAAATGAATATAATAATTTAATTGTAATAAAAAGTATAAGCAAAAGCTATGGAGTACCAGGACTTAGACTTGGGGTTTTAGCATCAGGAAATAAAGAACTTATAAATATACTTAATAAAGAAGTTTCTATATGGAATATTAATTCCTTTGGGGAGTATTTTATGCAAATAATGGGCAAGTACAAAAAAGATTATGAATATGCTTGCAAGCAAATTGCATTAGAGAGGGATAGAATGTATAATGAATTAAAAAAGATAGAGTATTTGGATGTTTTTCCATCTAAATCAAATTATTTTTTATGTTATATAAATTCTAATAATCTTAATAGCGAAAAATTGTCAAATATATTATTTACAAAGTACAGTATATTAATAAAAAGTTGTTCAAGTAAAAAGGGCTTTGACAGTGACAAATATATAAGGATAGCCGTTAGAAGTAAAGAAGATAATAATATTATTATTGATGCACTTAATAGTGTTAATAGATTAATTTTACATAAGTAGTAGAGGTTAATAATTATTAACAAGTAGCCGATAAATATAATAATAATGTTTAAGGAGTCGATTTATATGCCTGCAATTTGGAATGTTAATAATGGATATGGTATTAATAATAAAAAGGTATCAAGCAAACTAACTTTTGAGGTTGGAGAAAAGTTTGCGGGAAGAATAAGTAGCAGTTCAGATGATAATGAAGTAACGGTAAAATTAACTGATGGATGGGAATTTTCTGCAAAATTACAAGATGCAGAAAAATTTGTGAAAAATCCAGGATTAATGCAATTTCAAGTTACAGGATTTGAAGGGGGCAAAATAAATCTTTCTATTTTAAAAAAATCAATTGGCAAGGATCAAGTTATAGATGATAGAATAAAAGAATTTGCATTAAAGGAAGGTCTTACAGGTGAAGATATATCTCTTTTAAGATCAATGATAGAACATGATATATCATTAACAAGAGACAATATTACTTTTATAAAAAGTCTTATAGATTTTAACAAAAAGATAAATAATGACTCAAAAGAAATAGATGATTTTATACAAAAGTATATTGAAAGTAAAGGCGTAGATATGGAAAGTGAAGAGGGAAAGAATATAAAAAGTACCTTAACAAATTTCTTAAACAAATTTAAAGGTATGTCAAAAGAAGATATACTTTTATTTATTGAAAATAATATAGATTTAAATGAAGAAAACATAGATAGTTTTAACAAATTATTTAAAGGCAATGAAACTCTTAAGGATATTTTGGACAGTGTAAAAAATACTATTGAAACTTTACAAGAAGAAGCTATGGGAAATAATAAAGCTGAATTAAATATGTCAAAGAATAACTTAACAACTGAAGAAAGTTTCAAACCTGAAGTTAATGAAGAAACGGATAATAGAAATGTAAATAAAAATGTTGCAACAAAGTTATATGAAGCAAATGAAGGAAAATCTAAATTAAGCATGCTTGGTTTGTTAAAATCAATAGCAGGAGACAATGATGATATTTTAAAAGAACCATTAAGAGAAATATTAAACTTAAGAAGTAGTGATTATACAAATAGTGAATATAAAAATATAAGTGGAAAAATAGAAGTGCTTAATGATAATGATTTATTAAATATGTTTCAAAAGGATGGAAATACCTTTAGTAAAAATGATTTAGAAAAGGTAATTTCAAATATATTAGAAAAAAACATCACTCTTTCAGATAGTGAAGCGTCAAAAGTCAAAGAATTTTTAAGTGCAAAAATCTCAACTAATGATAACAGTATTTTCAATTTTAAAGATGGAAAAATAACTTTTGAAAACAACAATCAAAATATAATTGTCAATTATGATAAAATGATAAAAGATATAAAGGATATTTTTGTTAGCAGAAAAAATGATTTTCAAGGAAATTACCGAGAAATTGCAACTGATAATATTAAAAATATTACTCCTGAAAAAATACAAAATTTAATAAAAGAAAATTTAAACAAATATAATGTTGTTACAAAAGAAAATTTCAATAAAATTGTTTCAGACATATTTGGTAAGGATACAATGCTTATAAAGGATGAAGTGGAATTATTAAGAGAAAATATTGTTACAAAAAATATTATTGAAAATGAAAATATTCCAAAGGATTCTTCTAAAACTCAGATTCAAGAAAACAATAGTATAATAGCTAATGAATTTAAGGATGATAATAATATTAAAGATATACTAAAAAAGGCTTTAGAAAGTAACAAAAATATATTTTCAAAAAATATGCAAGAAAGAATATCTCAAAATATAAAAGATATACCTAATAGCAAATTAAGCAATATTATAAAAGAAGAACTTATAAAATCTAATGAAAATGTAGATGAGAGAGTTCTTACTAGAATTTTAAATGAGCAAGTAAAAAAAGCTCCTATGGAAACAGTTTCTCAAAATATTATTAAATCTTCAAAGGATATTATAAAAGACGACTTAAACAATAAAATAAACAATTTAAAAGATGTAGTAAAAGAAATTATTCAAAAAACTGATAATAAAAGTACTGTATCTGAAAAAGTATTACAATTTGTAAATTCTAATATTAATGATTTTAAATTATTTAATTCTATAAGCAATGAATATTATTATTTAGATGTTCCTATATCAAATAACAATAAGGAATATCCTTGCAAATTGATTATTAAGGATAAAAGAAAAGATGGAAAGAAAATAGATAGAACAAATATAAAAATGGTTGTGGCTGTAAAAACAATTAATATTGGAAATATTGATGGGTATCTTTATGTACGTAATAACAAGTTAGATGTAAATTTAAAATGTGAAAAATCATTTGTTAAAATTTTAAGTGTAGCGAAAGATAAGCTGCAAGAAAAATTAAACAGTATTGGTTTTTATTCCGATGTTACTGTATCAGATAGAAAGGAAGAAGTAAATTTATCATCATGCAGAGAATTTTTTAGCGACACCCATTCAACAAGAATAGATACTAAGGTATAATAATATATATGAATTTTTGAAAGGAGGAATAGTTTTTATGAAGCAAAGAAGAAAGGCCGCAGCACTTAAATATGAAATGAATTTTGAAGCGCCAGTAGTTACAGCTGCAGGTATGGGAGTTATTGCAGATAGGATAATAGAAAAGGCAAAGGATGCAGATGTTCCAGTAGTATATAATAAAGAATTAACAGATCTTCTATGTAATGTGGATGTTGGAGACTCTATTCCTTCTGAATTATATGAAGCAGTTGCAGAAATAATAGCTTTTGTTACTGATTTAGACAAATTAAACGAAAGGTAGTGATAATGATTAATGTCGCTTTATGCTATATCAGATTTGCACTTATCATTTAATGTAGATAAGCCAATGGATATATTTGGGGATAAGTGGGCACTTCATGAGAGAAAGATTGAAAGTAATTGGAGCAACTTAATTACTGATGAAGATACTGTATTAATTGCTGGAGATATTTCTTGGGGGATGAAGGAAAGTGAGAGTAAGGATGATTTAAATTGGATTAATAATCTTCCAGGAAGAAAAATAATCTCTAAAGGAAATCATGATTATTGGTGGGGAAGTATAAGCAAACTTAATAGTTCTTATGATAAGATAAAATTTATACAAAACAATTTTTATATTTATAAGGATTATGCTATTTGTGGTACAAGAGGTTGGATATGCCCTGGTTCTGATAAATTTACTGAAAAAGACAAAAAGATATATGATAGAGAACTTATTAGGTTAGAGCTTTCACTATCTGAAGCTGTAAAAAATGGATATGAAAAATTTATTGTAATGATTCATTATCCCCCTGTAAATGAAAAGTTTCAAAAATCTGGATTTTTAGAGATTTTTGAAAAATATAAAGTTAAAAAGGTTATTTATGGTCATTTGCATGGAATGACTGAAGATAAACTTGCAAGTGAATTAAATGGAAATATTGAATATATAATGACATCTTGTGATTATTTAGATTTTTGTCCTAAAAAGATATTATAAAAAGAGAACTTCAAGTTTTAAATATCTATTCAAAACTTGAAGTTCTTTTATATTATTTTTAAACAATTTTTGGGGTAGAAGAAACTTGAGATATTAAGTCTTTGCCATCTCTAGCTAACTCTTTAATTCTAGGTGATACACCTGGTGTTGTAATGACAGATGAATACCATCTTAATGCTTCTGGGTAGTTTTTTATTCTTCTATTTAAATCTCCTAGCAAATATGACATTGAATCTCTTTGCAAACCATACATAGGAAATCTTTCTGTAGAATAAGCTAAGCTCAATGTATCAAGAGCCTTTTTTAAAAATATATTTTCATTTTGTGTATCATTAATAAGCCTGTACATCCATGATATTTTTAATAAAATCATTCCTAATGTACTACTAGGTTTTTCCATAGCAGTAGCACTTAATAATGCAAGTTTATATCTTTCAATTGCAATATTTGGATTTGAAATAGGTGAGTATTTTCTTGGTTTCCATTTTATACTTATTTGTTTAAATATTGCATCTTTTTCATATGATTTAACCTTTAAAAAATCAGATTTCATTGCTGCATATCCACATGAATTGCATATCCACACATCATAAAAATATGGATTAACAACAGAATAGCGAATAAAGAAATCAGAATCTTTTGATATTATCCTAGGTGAATTAACTTTGACAGCTTTAGTTTTAAATGTTTTGCCACAAATAGGACAAGTAACTTCTCTGTCAAATATATGTTGTTGAATATCTTCGCTCATTATGTATCCTCCCCTCAAAAATATACCATAAATATAACTAAAATTATTATACCATAATTATATTATATCATAAAATTATTATTAAAATTATAAATTGATGTAGTATAAAGTAAAGTTTTTGTTATAATATAGTTAATGATTATAATAAGGGTGATATATTGTGGTTATAAATAACTGGAAAAGTTTTCTTGTTCCTTATGAACAAGCGGTTGAAGAGATAAAAGTAAAATTAAAAAGTATAAGAAAGGAATATAGAAGAAATAATGAATATTCTCCAGTTGAATTTGTAACTGGAAGAGTTAAGGAAGTATCAAGTATTCTTGAAAAAGCTAATAAATTTGAGATTCCAATAGATAGAGTTGGATATGAACTAGAAGACATTGCAGGAATTAGGATAATGTGTCAATTTGTAGATGATATTTATAAAATGGTCGAAATTTTAAGAAGCAGAAAAGATATGACAATACTTTATGAAAAAGATTATGTTACAAATGTTAAGCCAAGTGGTTACAGAAGCTATCACATGATAATAAAATATCAAGTTAATTTAGCTAGTGGTCCTAAGGATATTTTGGCAGAATTTCAAATAAGAACTCTTGCAATGAATTTTTGGGCTACAATAGAACATTCATTAAATTATAAGTATAAACAGCAAATTCCAAAGGAATTAAAAGAAAAATTAAAAAATGGTGCAGATGCAGCATTTAAGCTTGATGAAGAAATGTTAGAAATTAAAGATGAGATTAAGGATGCTCAAAAACTATTTGAAGTTAGATCAGATATAATTTCAACTATTACAAACAAGATTCTTCAATTATCTTCTATGGGCAGAAAAATTGAAGCTGCAAGATTTGAAAAGGAACTTAACAAATTAATGGAGGTAGGGGAAGTATCTGAACTTAATGAACTTCTTGTATCTGTTAATAAAAGTGTTGAAATGTATAAGTAAGTAAAAAAGAAGTGCCAAAGCACTTCTTTTTTAGTGACAGCCACCACCACAAGTAGAACAGCCACCTTCTGGTTTTATAACTGGTCTTAGTGAAAGGCCTCTTCCATCATTTTCTTCACTTGAAACTATGATAAATCCACCAAATTCATCAATTAATACTTTTTCCATTAAGAAAGTAATATCTTTAACTTCTTCTGATATATCTCCGTCACGCTTTTCACTAACAGATATGTTAAATACAGGACCACTACAACCATATCCCGCTAGATTTATTCTTATATTGTAACTTGCAACTTTATTTTCGTCTAAGAATTCCTTAAATTCGTTATAAGCTTCATCACTTATAGTAATATTTTTCATATAATCACCTCGAAAGTATTTATGTTAAAAGTATATATCATAATAAGGTATTATTGCAAGATGATTTATATATTTAAAGGTTGTATTATAAAAGATAATATATTAAAATTTTTAATATATATAATTTTTAATAATTTGGAAAGGATTAACATTATGCAACCTTATAGTAAAAAATACATAAAAGAAATTATTGATAAATATTTAAATATAATAAGTGAAAATGAAATTGGCAATTATAAAATTGTAAAGAAAAGTTCTATTAATAGAAAAGGATATTTATATGAAAGTCCTGAAGAATATAAGTCTAAAGAAATTGTATTAATGGAAAATGATAAAATAATTATGAAATTAAATAATTATGAAATTGAGGGGACATATGAAACTATAAGAATGGCCAAGGGTAAAGTAGGAATAGTAGGTCTTGGAATAGGGTATTCTGTTATAGAAATAGCATCTAAAAAAGAAGTTAGTGAAGTTATAGTATATGAAAAAAGCAGTGAAGTTATAGAGATGTTTAAGAAAAATTTTTTTGAGGTTAAATCTATGAAAAAGATTTTATCCAAAATAAAAATTGTAAATTGTGATGCTTTTAAAGCTGAAAAAGATAAATTTGATTACTTTTTTGTAGATATATATGGATATGAACTTGATAGTCAAGTGGTTGAAGATTATAAAAGATTTAATGATATACATGATATTGGGGAGTATTCATTTTTTGGAGTTGAAGATTTTTTACTTAGTTGTAGCTATAATGAAATTGTTTGGGTATATATACCTGAAAATTGGATGGCTATGAGTAAAAGTATTGCTAGTTCTCTTGAGTCATCTGGATATATTAAATATTATAAAAAATTAGATGAAAAACTTGTAAGTAATGTTCTTTCTAAATTTAAAGAAGTTCTTAATGAATAAAAAAAAGTGGGATATCCCACTTTTTTTATTTAACAACTATATTAACAAGTCTTCCTTTTATAACAATTACTTTAACTATATTTTTGCCTTCAGTGTTAGATTTTATTGTAGCATCATTTAATGCTGCTTCTTTTATTTCATCTTCATTAAGACCAGATGAAACATTTATTCTATTTTTAATTTTACCATTTATTTGAATTGCTATTTCAACTTCATCTTTAACTAAAGCTTTTGCATCAAATTTAGGTAAAGATTCATTAAATACTGAAGTTGTCATTCCCATGATGCTCCATTCTTCTTCACCAAAGTGTGGTGCAAATGGTGCTAGTAATCTTATGAAATCTAATGTAACGTCTTTTAAGAAATCTCCATTTATAGAATTTAATTTTATATATTTTGTTATAGCATTTACAAATTCCATTAATCTTGCTATAGCAGTATTAAATTGCATTTTATTTCCATCTTCAGTTACACCTTTAATTGCTGTATGTCTCCAGAAATTTAATTCCTTTTCTTCTGAACCTATAGATGTTTTAGATGCTTTTGTTTCTAAACAATCTTTAATTGTATCAATCATTCTTTCGATTTTTTCAACAAATCTTGCAATGGATTTTACACCATCGTCACTCCAAGCTCCACCTTCAGTATAAGCAAATCCAAACATTAAGTACATTCTAAAGACATCTGAACCATATTTTTCAATTATATCATCAGGTGCAATAGTGTTTCCTTTTGATTTACTCATTTTTAATCCATCAGGTCCTAAAATTAATCCTTGGTGAGTTAAAGAAGTAAATGGTTCATCAAATTTTAAATATCCCATATCTCTTAAGGCTTTTGTTATAAATCTAGCATAAAGAAGATGCATACATGCATGTTCTGGACCACCAACATATTTATCTACCGGAAGCATTTTATTTATTATTTCAGGATCAAAGGCTTTTTCTTTATTTTTATTATCTGGGTATCTTAAATAGTACCAAGATGAACAAACGAAAGTATCTAATGTATCACATTCTCTTATTGCTGGACCTCCGCAACATGGGCAAGTAGTATGTTTAAACTCTTCAGATTTTGCAAGTGGTGATTTTCCATCTGGAGTAAATTCAACATCATAAGGAAGTTCTACTGGTAAATCTTTTTCAGGAACTGCAACAGTACCACATTTTTCACAATAAACTATTGGAATTGGAGCACCCCAGTATCTTTGCCTAGATACAAGCCAGTCTCTTAATCTATAATTAACTTTCTTAGAACCTTCACCTTTAGAAGCTAATTTCTCAACTATTTTTTCTTTGGCTTCAGCTGTAGTTAATCCATTAAACTCACCTGAATTTATAAGAATACCATGTTCACAGTAAGGAAGTTCTACCTCTTCACCCTTTTTATTTGTAATAACACGTTCTATTGGTAAATTAAATTTAGTTGCAAAAGCGAAATCTCTTTCGTCATGTGCAGGAACAGCCATAACAGCACCTGTACCATATGTAGCAAGTACATAGTCAGATATCCATATAGGGATTTCTTTACCGTTTATAGGATTTATTGCATAGGAACCAGTAAATACACCAGTTTTTTCTTTAGAAATTGATTGTCTGTCAATTTCAGATTGTTTAGCAGCTTGTTCCTTATACTTTTCAACTGCATCTTTGTTTTCTGGTAAAGTTAATTCATCTACTAATTTATTTTCAGGTGCAAGTACTACGTAAGTTACTCCATTTAAAGTATCAACTCTTGTTGTAAAAACATTAAAAGTTTTAGAAGAGTCTTTTATTTTAAATGTAACTTCAGCACCAGTAGATCTTCCTATCCAGTGTTTTTGCATTGCTACTGTTTTTTCTGGCCAATCTAAATCATCTAATTTATCTAAAAGTTCATCTGCATAATCAGTTATTTTAAAGAACCATTGTGTTAAATCCTTTTTTGTAACTTCAGTTCCGCATCTTTCGCAACAGCCTTCAACAACTTGTTCATTTGCAAGTACTGTATTACATGATGGACACCAGTTTACTGGGGCTTTTTTTCTATAAGCTAATCCTTTTTTATATAATTGTAAGAATAACCATTGAGTCCATTTATAATAGTCAGGATCGCATGTAATAACTTCATTTTCCCAATTAAACATTGCTCCCATAGATTTTAGTTGCTTTTCCATTGTTGCAATGTTTTTGTAAGTTGAATCTTTAGGATGAATACCAGTTTTTATAGCATAGTTTTCTGCTGGAAGTCCAAAGGCATCAAATCCCATAGGTTGGAATACATTATACCCTTGCATTCTTTTTAGTCTTGCCCAAGAATCAACTGGTGCATAGTTAAACCAATGACCAGCATGTAGCTGAGCTCCAGATGGATAAGAGAACATTTCAAGTGTATACAACTTTTTATCAAGATTGTTTGTGTCAAATTTGTATAAGTCATTTTCTTCCCAAATTTTTTGCCATTTCTTATCAGTTTTAGTACTATATTTTCCCATTAAGTTTCCTCCTTAATAAATTATTAGAAAATAAAAAAACTCTCATCTCAAATAAAGAGACGAAAGTTAAAATTTCCGTGGTACCACTCTTAATTAGAATATAGATATTATATTCTCACTCAAAATTATAACGTATTAGACGTATTTGTAATTAATAAAATAATTACAAATAAGCTCATAGACAAGTTCTCAAAGATAATAACATCATTTTACACCACCCAATGATTCTCTAAAGATATTAAACTAAGATACTACTTCTAATCAATGCTTTTAAATATTATATTTTAAATTACCAACATTAATTATATAGTCTAAAATGTGTAAAGTCAATGAGAAACCTTTCTCTATATGTATTAATATGAAAAAATTGAGAAAAATAAAAAAAGTACTTTACAACAGATAATTATTATTATATAATAATAGATGTAATAAGGAAAACTTATTAAAGTCAACAGTAATTAAAAGTAAAAAAGTAATTCTTATTGTTTGGCAATAAAGATTGCTTAGACATAAGACGAAAATAATCTAGAAAAAATAAATAAATTTGGAGGAATGTTATTATGAAAAAATTTGTATGTTCAGTATGTGGTTATGTATATGAAGGAGAAAAGGCACCAGAAAAATGTCCAGTATGTGGTGTTGGAGCTGATAAATTTACAGAACAAGTAGGAGAATTATCATGGGCTGCAGAACATGTAGTAGGTGTTGCTAAAGGTGTATCAGAAGATATATTAAATGATTTAAGAGCAAACTTTGAGGGAGAATGTACTGAAGTTGGAATGTATCTTGCAATGGCTAGAGTTGCACATAGAGAAGGATATCCTGAAGTTGGTATGTACTATGAAAAGGCAGCTTTTGAAGAAGCAGAACATGCTGCAAAATTTGCAGAACTTTTAGGAGAAGTTGTAACTGATTCAACTAAGAAAAACTTAGAATTAAGAGTTGCAGCAGAAAATGGAGCAACTGCTGGTAAATTTGATTTAGCTAAAAGAGCAAAAGCAGCTAATTTAGATGCTATTCATGATACAGTTCATGAAATGGCTAAAGATGAAGCAAGACATGGTAAAGCTTTTGAAGGATTATTAAATAGATATTTTGGATAAATTGAAAAGATTAGAAATGACTGCACACAAATGTTGTTGCAGTTATTTTTTTTATCTTAAATATATTTTATAAATAAAAATTAATAGGTGAACTAGTGTTAATTTTATATGAAAAGTATCGATATTTATAATATGGCATAAATTAACTTGAAAAATATGAGGAGGAGTAAATATGGGACAAATTAAAAAGACCAAAAAAGTAGAACGAAAGTATAGTAATAAAGAAAATCAAATAGCAAAGGTAAATCAAACATGTATTATTAGTTTGACATTTATTGAATTGGTATTAATATCGGGACTTCTTGCACAAACATTTGCATATGAAACGTCTTTTGGGAAACTGGGTATTATTCCAGTAATAGTTTTGTTTGTTGGAGTAATTTTGAATTGGTGTTGCTATTTGAAGAATAAAAAAAGTTTTAAATTAAAGTATTATATGGTTGCAACTTTTTTTATTGGATGGGTATATTTAATGGTATTAGGCACAAATGTTTTAGTAAGTTTTTATATATATCCTTTAGTTGTTGGAACAATTTTGTATCACGATAGGAAATTCGAAAAAATACTTTTTTGTTCTGTAATTATAACTACAATAATTAGAGCAATAGTATGGGCAATAAGTGGTCAATTATTAGGTGGAGATAGTGTCTCTTTTATTAGTATTGTTATACATTTGGAAATGGTAATTGTAATACATATTATTTCAAAGCTTTCAGAAGAATTCTCAGTTGATATGATTGGAGCTGTGCAAGATGAAAGAAAATCACAAGCTGTTATGTTACATGAAGTTTTAGATATTTCTAAAAATGTACAAGAGACAGTTTCAGATACAAATGAACTTATTGAAAATTTAAAAAATGATTCTAGTATGGTACATCATTCTATTGAAGATATTTCTGGAAGGACACAAAATAATGTAGAAAGTGTTCAGGAACAAAGTGAAATGACTCAACAAATTAATACTGATATTGAAGATACTGCAGCAAATGCTAAGGTTATGGTAGAAGCAGCAGCTAAGTCTTCTAAATTATTAGAAAAAAATGTGACAGTAATGACATCTATTAAAAATGATGCAGAAGATATTAATAAGACCAATAATCGTGTGGCAGAATCTATGGAAGAATTACAGAAAAAGGCTAAAGAAGTACAGCAGATTACAGACGTTATTTTTTCTATTTCTAGTCAAACTAATTTGCTTGCATTAAATGCATCTATTGAAAGTGCAAGGGCAGGAGAAACAGGAAGAGGGTTTGCTGTTGTAGCAGATCAAATTAGAAATTTAGCAGAAGAAACAAGAGTATCTACAGAGAAAATTGCTAATATACTTGATGAATTGAATGACAATGCTCAATCAGCAACTGAGATTGTACAATGTTCTATTAATGCAATGGAAGCTCAAAGTGTAAAAGTAGCAGATGCTTCTGATGGATTTAATGAAGTACAAAAACATATTATAACATTGACACAAAGTATAGATAATATAAATGATAAAATTGATAATCTAGTTAATTCTAACAATACAATTATAGATAATATTAATCTTTTATCAGACAGTAGTGCATCTGTATCAGAAAGTGCAAAAGAAGTAGCAGAAAGAAGTTTGCATAATCAAAATGAAGCAGAGCATGCAAAAGAATTACTTGGAAAAATGCAAACTATGGTACAACAATTAGAAAAATATCAAAACAGCTTGAAAGAACTATAAAATTAGAAAATATTTAATTATTTTTATGCGGACAGCAGATAAATTTGTTTTTAGACAAATCTATTTGCTGTCTTTAATATTTTATTTGAATTTTACTCTCTTAAATATTAGGAAGTAAATACATTCTATGTTATAATTTAAGATAGAAATTTAAGGAGTGTTTTATAAAATTTATAGGAGATAGCTATGGCAATAACTTTAATAATATTATTAGTTATAATTATTTCAAATATTATTTTCTCATTTTCATTAATATTTATGGAAAGAAAAGAGCCTACTACAACATGGGCATGGTTGCTTATTATGATTTTGCTTCCAGGTTTGGGATTCATTATATATATTCTTTTAGGTCAAAATTTAAGCAGAGAAAGATTATTTAAAGGAAAAAAAGAAGTAGATAGAGCTAAAAGACTAGAACTTTCAAAGCATTGGAAAGAAAGTTCTAATGGTCATCATGCAAGTAAGAAATTTTTAGATCTTAGAAAGATGAATTATAATCATTGTGGTGCAAAATATACATTAGGTAATAAAGTGGATATTTATTACAATGGTGTGGATAAGTTTAATCAGCTTTTAAAGGATTTGAGAAATGCAAAAAAATACATACATATAGAATACTATATATTTAGAAGGGATGGAAAAAAAGGAATTGGCACAAAAATTCTTAAAATCCTTCATGAAAAAGTCAAGGAAGGCGTAGAGGTAAGACTTTTAGTAGACAGTATGGGATCATATAAAATAACAAAAAAATCTCTCAAGGAATTTATTAATGATGGTGGGAAATTTGAAATATTTTTTCCGGGTATACTTCCACATATTAATACTCGTATAAATTATAGAAATCATAGAAAAATGGTTATTATTGATGGAATATATGGGTATACAGGTGGTTTCAATGTTGGAAAAGAATATATAAATGAAGATCCTAAAATAGGATTTTGGAGAGATACCCATATAAGAATTCAAGGTGATGCAGTAAATGATCTAAATGATAGATTCCTTCTTGATTGGTGTTATGCATCTGGTGAAGAAATAGACGACTTTAGCAAATATTATAGAACTGATTCATTTAAAGGTGGAGATGTAGGTGTACAAATAGTAACAAGTGGTCCTGACCATAATGAACAATATATAAAAAATGCATATATTAAGCTTATTAATGATGCAAAGAAAAATGTATACATTGAAACACCTTATTTTGTTCCAGATGAATCTATGCTTGAAGCAATAAGAATATCTGCTCTTTCTGGAGTAGATGTAAGAATAATAATACCAGGGAAACCAGATCATATGTTTATGAAGTGGGCGGCAAGTTCATATATTGGTGATCTTTTAGATGTTGGAGTAAAGGTATATTCATACAATAATGGATTTATACATGCAAAAACAATAGTTTGTGATAGTGAAGTTGCTACAATTGGAACAGCAAACCTTGATATTAGAAGCTTTAGTTTGAATTTTGAAGTTAATGCATTTATATTTGATGATAGAGTAGCTAAAAATGTTGAAAATCAGGTGTTTAAAGATATTGAGTATTCAAAATTAATAACCCTAGAGGAATACCAAAATAGACCAAGAAATCTTAGAATAAAGGAGTCAATTATTAGGTTAATTTCTCCGATTTTGTAAGATTTATTCATATGCTAAAAATTGTTATTTATAAAAGGAAACTTTACAGGAGGTAATTAATGAAAAAATTATTCGTTGACCTAAAGGAAAATAGCTATAATATTTTTATTGAAAAAGGGCTAATTGATAGAATTGGTGAGAAAATAAAAAAAATTTATAATGGGTCAAAGGTGTTTATTATTACAGATAAAAATGTAGATAAACATTATGGAGAGAGAGTAGTAAAATCTCTTGAAAAGGAAGGGTATGAATCAAGAAAGCTTGTTCTTGAACCAGGTGAAGAAACTAAGAATTTCAATACACTTCCTACAATATATAATGCATTGCTTGATTATAAACTTACAAGAAAAGAACTTATAATAACATTAGGTGGTGGAGTTGTTGGAGATATAGGAGGTTTTGCAGCAGCTTCTTTTTTAAGAGGTGTTCCTTTTGTACAAGTACCAACATCTTTGCTTGCCCAGGTAGATAGTTCTATTGGTGGTAAGGTTGCTGTTGATTTAGAAAGAGGAAAAAATCTTGTTGGAAATTTTTATCAGCCTAAAGCAGTAATTATAGATCCAAATGTTTTAAGTACACTAACAGAAAAATTTTTTAAAGATGGTATGGGTGAAGTTATAAAATATGGGTGTATAAAGGATGAAGCTTTATTTTGTAAATTGCAAAATTTAAAAGGTAGAAATGATGTTATGAATCATATTGAAGAAATTATTTATACATGCTGTGATATAAAAAGGCAAGTTGTAGAAGATGATGAAAAAGATTTAGGAGAAAGGATGCTTTTAAATTTTGGTCATACACTAGGTCATGCAATAGAAGTGTATTATAATTATACAGGTTTTAGCCATGGAGAGGCTGTGTCAATAGGGATGTATAATATTACAGTGATGAGTGAAAAGGCTGGAATCACAGAATCAGGTACAGCAGATAAGATAAAGAATGTTCTAATTAATTTTGATCTTCCATATGAGGTAGAACTTAAGGATAATAAGGCAGTAGTTGATGCAATTGCTTTAGATAAGAAAAATATAGGAAATACATTAAAAGTAATATTACTTAATAAAATAGGTCATAGTATTATATATGATACACAACCTAAATTTTTTGAGGCGGTGAATTAAAAATAATGGGAAATTACAAAATATATAAAACAAAACTTAAGGGTGATGTGAAAATTCCACCATCAAAAAGTATGGCTCATAGAGCTGTTATATGTGCAGCACTTGGAAACGGAGTAAGTAGAGTCTCTAATATAGATTTGTCAGATGATATTATAGCAACTGCTGATGCTATGAGATCTCTTGGAGCTGTTATAGATATAATTGATGAAAAAAATTCAAAGTGCAAAACATTAGAAATAAAAGGTATAAACAGTACTGAATCTAGCAACATCCGTGAATATGAAAGAGTAGTTGATTGCAATGAATCTGGTTCAACCCTTAGATTTTTAGTACCAATAAGTCTTGCTTTTGAAGGTGTAACAAGATTTGTAGGTAGAGGTAACCTTGGAAAAAGGCCTTTAGATACATATTATGATATATTTGAAAAACAGGGAATTGAATATAACTATAAAAAGGGTATATTAGATCTTGTGGTAAGTGGTATGCTAAAATCTGATACTTTTGAAGTAAGTGGTAATGTAAGTTCGCAATTTATTACAGGACTTTTATTTACGCTTCCACTTTTAGAAGGTGATTCTAAAATAGTAATAACAACTAATCTTGAATCAAAAGGATATATTGATTTAACATTAAGCGCTATGAAGGATTTTGGAATAGAAGTTATTAATAAGAACTATAAAGAATTTATTATAAAAGGAAATCAAAAATATAAAAGTAGAGATTACAGGGTCGAGGGAGATTACTCGCAAGGAGCATTTTTCTTATGTGCAGATGCTATTGGAAATGAAGTTAAGGTGCAAGATTTAAAGAAAGATTCTCTTCAAGGGGATAAAGAGGTTATAGACATTTTAAGAAGAATGGGTGTGGTTTTAGAGAGAGATAAAGATACAGTATCAGGCAAGGTTAGAAGAACTAAAGCTACTGTTATTGATGGTTCACAATGCCCTGATATTATTCCAGAGGTATCTCTTGTTGCAGCATTAAGTAAAGGTACAACTGAAGTTATAAATGCAGGAAGACTTAGAATAAAAGAATGTGATAGACTTAATGCAATAGCAGTAGAGCTTAATAAACTTGGGGCTAAAATTACTGAAAAAGAAGATGGACTTATAATTGAAGGAGTACCAGAACTCAATGGAGGAGTAGAGGTATGGAGTCACAAGGATCATAGAATTGCTATGACTTTAGCTATTGCTGCAACTGTATGCAAAGAACCAATTATATTAAAAGATTATGAGTGCGTTTCAAAATCATATCCACATTTCTTTGAAGATTATAAAAGCATAGGAGGTAAATTCGATGAGTGGAGTTTGGGGGAATAATATAAAGGTATCTATTTTTGGAGAATCACATGGAACTGGAATAGGTATAACAATAGATGGACTTCCATCAGGAGTAGATATAGATTTAGATAAAGTATATGAAGAAATGAAAAGGAGAGCACCAGGAAAAAGTCCTTTATCAACAGCTAGAAATGAAAAAGATATGCCTGAAATTTTAAGTGGTTTCTTTGAAGGCAAGACTACAGGAACTCCTCTTTGTGGTGTAATAAGAAATGGTGATACTCGTTCAAAGGATTATGGAAAATTAAAATCGTTAATGAGACCAGGTCATGCTGATTATACTGGAAAAATAAGATATGCTGGTTTTAATGATTATAGAGGTGGTGGCCATTTTTCAGGTAGAATCACAGCACCACTAGTATTTGCAGGAGCTATATGTAAACAGGTCTTAGAAAAGAAAGGTATTTATATAGGTGCTCATATTAAATCAATAAAGGATGTTAATGATGAACCCTTTGATTTTACAAATATAACAAAAGAAGAATTGTTATCACTTAGGAATAATGAACTTCCTCTTATAAATAAGTCAAAAGAAGATGAAATGAGAAATACTATTATTGAGGCTAAAAAAGATGGTAATTCAGTAGGTGGTAGAATTGAATGTGCAGTAATTGGCATGGAAGCAGGATATGGAAGTCCATATTTTGATTCAGTAGAATCTACCCTTTCACATCTTTTATTTTCAGTACCAGCAGTTAAGGGTGTAGAATTTGGAATAGGATTTGATATTACTAAACTTTATGGATCTGAAAGTAATGATGATTTTTATTATGATAATAATGGAAATGTAAAAACTAAAACAAATAATAACGGTGGTATATTAGGTGGTATTACAAGTGGAATGCCTATAGTTTTTAATGTTGGAATAAAACCAACACCATCAATAAGTAAAGAGCAGGATACTGTAAATGTAGAAACAAAAAAAGATGAAAAACTAGTTATTGAAGGAAGGCATGATCCTTGTATAGTTCAAAGAGCAGTACCTGTAATTGAAGCTGTTACAGCAATTGGAATTCTTGATTTAATAAAGGAGAGAGATGGATGGCGTCTTTAGAAGAAAGTAGAAAAAAAATAGATGCAATTGATAAGGAACTTGTTTCACTATTTGAAAAGAGAATGAATGTTGTATTAGATGTAGCGAGATACAAAAAGGAGAATAAGTTACCTGTTTTTCAAGGAAATAGGGAAGAAGAAGTTTTAAAGAAAGCTGTAGACAATTTAGATGACAAGGATTATGCAAAAGAAGCTAAAGAATTTTTAAATTCCATTATGGAAATAAGCAGAGGCCTTCAAAAGAGAAAAATTGAAAGTCAAGATAATAACATGGAATTTGATATAAAATTAGACAATATAGATTTAGATGCTAAGGTTGGATTTCAAGGAGTACCTGGGGCGTTTTCTGAGGAAGCACTAATAAAAATATTTGGTGAAGATAGCAATAGATTTTCTTACGAAGAATTTGAAGATGTATTTGAAGCTATTGAAAATGATGAAATAAAATATGGAGTGCTTCCTATAGAAAATTCATCAACAGGTGCAATATCTAAAGTAATGGACCTTTTGAAAAAATATGATTTTCATATTTTAGCTGAAGAAACTATAAAAATAAATCAGCATTTAATGGGTATAAAAGGAACAAAGCTTGAAGATATTAAAGAAGTATATTCACATGCCCAAGGAATTGAGCAAAGTAGTGAATTTTTAAAACAATATGATTGGAAACTTATTCCTTTTCATAATACAGCAACAAGTGCAAAGTTTGTAAAGGATACTGGTGATAAGAGTAAGGCTGCAATTGCAGGAATAAGGTCTGCAAAAATATATAATTTAGAAATAATAGAAGAATGTATAAATACATTGAAAGATAATACTACTAGATTTGTTGTAATTGGAAAAGAATTAGTGGTTCCTAAAAATGCAGATAAAGTTAGTGTTGCTTTTACAGTTGAAAATAAATCAGGGAAGCTTTTTAATATTTTAAGGTATTTTGCTGAAAATAATATAAACATGATAAAAATTGAATCAAGACCAATGAAAGATGCTCCATGGTCATATTTGTTCTATGTAGCATTTGAGGGTTCAATAGAAAGTAATGAGGCAAAGAAGGCATTAGAACTTATAAAAAATAGTTCAGAATATTTTAGGCTTTTAGGTGCATATAAAAATGCAATTGAATAAGGAGAAATAGATATGGAATTTTACGGTTTAATTGGCGAAAAGCTAGGACACAGCCTTTCACCTATAATTCACAAGAGAGTATTTGAACTTTTAGGAATTGAAGGCGCATACAAGCTTTTTCCTATTCCAAAGGAAGATATAAAATATTATGGTAAGTCTTTAAAGGTATTAGGCATAAAAGGTGTTAATGTAACAATTCCTTATAAGCAAGAAGTAATGAAGGAACTTGACTTTATTTCTGATGAGGCATCAAAAATAGGTGCTGTTAACACTATATTGCTAAAGGACAATAAGCTATATGGTTATAATTCAGATTATTTTGGTTTTGGAATGCTTCTTGATAATAATAATATAAAAGTCAAAGACAATGTAGTAGTTGTAATGGGAAATGGTGGAGCAGCTAAAGCATTACTTCAATATATTTTAGATAATAATCCTAAAAAATTATATTTAGTTACGAGAAATAAAGATTCAGTTAAAAAATCAGATATTAAGGAAGGAATAGACTTAATAGATTATGAAGAATTAAAAAATGTAAAAGGTGATGTATTAGTAAATTCAACACCTGTTGGTATGTATCCTAATGTTTCAAAATCAGTAGTATCTGAAGATATTATTAAAAATTTCGATTCCTTAGTTGATATTGTATATAATCCTAAGTGTACTGAATTTATGAAAATTGGACAACAATTAGGGAAAAAAGTGTGTAATGGCTTGTATATGCTTGTTGGGCAAGCTATTAAATCACAGGAAATATGGCAGGATAAAAAAATTGAAAAAGAAATAATTGATAAAATATATGAAGAAATAGAAAAAGAATTTTAACCTTTGGAGGAAATAGAATTGAAGGATAAGGTAGTTTTAATTGGGATGCCTGGCTGTGGAAAAACTACAATTGGCAAAGTGCTTGCAACAGATTTAAATTATAATTTTTTTGATATGGATGACTATATTGAAGAAATAGCTCAAAAAAGTATTAAAGAGCTTTTTGAGGAAGGAGAAGAGTATTTTAGGGAATGGGAGACAAAAGCTTGTAAAGAACTTGTTTGTAAAAAGAAATGTATAATTTCATCAGGTGGCGGTGTAATAAAAAAGGACATTAATATTGATATACTAAAAGAAAATTGTATCATTGTATTTGTAAATAGACCTATAGAAAATATAGTAGAAGACGTTGATGTAGCATCACGACCTCTTTTAAAGGATGGTAAAGAAAAAATATATAAACTTTTTGATGAGAGATATGATAAGTATAAAAAAGCTTGCCATATAGAGATAAAAAATGAGGGATATTTAAAGGATACATTAACTGAAATAGAAAAAAGTTTAAAGGATCTTTTAAAAAAATAACGTATTAGTTAAAGTTTCGAGGTGTAATAATGAAGATAATGGTAATAAATGGACCTAATCTTAATATGTTAGGTGTTAGAGAAAAAAATATATATGGAACAAAGGATTTTACTGATGTATGCAAATATATTCAAAATGAAGGAGAAAAAAGAGGACATGAAATGACACTTCTTCAAAGCAATTTAGAAGGAGAAATAATAAACTTCATTCAAAAAGCTTATTATGAAAAATATGATGGTATAGTAATTAATCCTGGAGCATATACACATTATAGCTATGCTATACATGATGCAATAAAGGGAGTAAGTATACCAACAGTAGAAGTACATATTTCTAATGTGCATACACGTGAAGATTTTAGAAGAGTATCAGTTACAGCACCAGCATGTATAGGTCAAATGTGTGGCTTTGGAGAATTTGGATATGTTCTTGCAATTGAAGCTCTTGAAAATTATGTGAAGAATAATTAGTAGGGGGTAAGTGTTAATGAATATAGTAATTGTAGGCCTTGGTGTTGTTGGCGGTTCATTTGCAATGGCTCTTAAGGATGCAGGGTATACAGATGTTTATGGAATTGATGTTAATGAAGAAACATTAAAAAAAGCAAAAGAAAGAGAACTTATAAAAGAAGGAAGCAGAACAGGAAAAGAGCTTCTTAAAAATGCTGACTTAACAATAATTTCTATATATCCAAAGCTAGTTAAAAATTTTGTGGAAGATAATAAAGATTATTTTAAAAAAGGATCTATTATTACAGATGCTACAGGTATTAAAGGAATGTTTATTAATGACATTATTAAAATATTACCAAGTGATATAGATTTTGTTTTTGGACACCCTATGGCAGGAAGAGAAAAAAAAGGAATAGATTTTGCAAGTAGTGAGGTCTTTAAGGGAGCAAATTATATAATAACTCCTATTTCTCGAAATAAAGAAGAAAATATAAAAAAGATAGAAGATTTAGCTAAAAGTATTGGTTTTAAAAGAGTAAAAAGGATAACACCAGAATTTCATGATGAAATGATAGGATATACATCTCAACTTCCACATGCTATTGCAGTTGCACTTATAAATAGTGATGAAGAGGGAAGAGAAACAGGAAGCTTTATTGGAGATAGTTATAGGGATTTAACTAGAATTGCTAATATAAATGAAGATTTATGGAGCGAACTTTTTCTTGGAAACAAAGATAATCTTTTAAAAGCCATAACAAATTTTGAATTAGAACTTGATTTTATAAAGAAGGCTATGTATTCAAATGATAAGGAAGCACTTAAAAAGTTATTTGTAAAATCAACTAAGAGAAGAGAAAAACTTGATTAATATAGAGGAAAAATCAAAAAGATTAGATTATTTTGATTTATCTAGGGGAATTGCCATAATTTTAGTAATGCTTGGTCATATATATAAAAATGAATCAAACATTATACGAATATGGCTTTACTCATTTCATCTTCCTATATTTTTTATTATTTCAGGAAGTTTAGCACAATATTTTTCTTATAATATCAATTTTTATAGAAATCATAGTGATAAAAGTATATAATAAATTTTTAAAGAGATAATATTTAAGTAAAAGGCATTACTGTAAATTAATATAGTAATGCCTTTTACTTATTTATTTTCTTCTATTAATTCATAAATTGTTTTTGATGTTGTATCTGCCATTGTGTAACCTAAGATAGAAACTATATTTTTAAGATTTTCTTCTGAATCTGTTTCTATTTCTAAATAAGGGAAAGGACAGAAATTTGTATCATTTATATCTATTTCTACTAAACCATTTTCTAGTTTATAGCTTTCTCTAAATTTATTAATTGATTGCTTTAATTTAAGTCCTAGAGACGAATATATCCCTTCAGCTGCTTCTTTATTATCTACGATAACTTCATTTTCTTCCATTTCTTTAAATTTACCTTGAGAAAGAAGTTTTTTAGTTGTCATATATATTGTTCTTTTGCCATCTAGAAGATTATCTACAGTTCTTATTCTTGCATATCCTCTAGAAGCAAGAAGTTTTCCATCTTCAAAATCATAAATATCATTAATTTGGTTTTCTTCTTTAACTTTCTCTGCATTATTTGCAATTAAAGTTTTTCTGATTTCAGCTACATCAATTTTAATTATCCTTGTTTCAAGTTCTTTCATTAAATTAATGCCTGCTACTTAAAATGTAATCAAATATAAACATTTTAAGAATTTTACTGTTTCAATGTATCTGCTTTTGTTATAAAAACTACTTGCATTTGATATGATACTCCACAGTCGTA